>JAUIDM010000412.1 GCA_030428915.1 Alphaproteobacteria bacterium
GTGTGATCCTGCATCTTCGCCCCTCGGGCAATGCACCCGAACTGCGCTGCTATGCCGAAGCCGGCGACGCCGACACTGCCGTCGCCCTCGTACGCACTACGCTGGAGGCGGCACGCACGGCACTCGGTTGAACCGGTCCGTCCCCGGTCAGCCCCGGGTCGGGACGTGCGCACCGATCCTGTCGGGCGTGTGAATCAGAATTTCACCAGGCCGGAAATCCTCAAGAGAAAAGGCCCAGCTCCCGCGCGGCCAGCGCAAGTCCATCTGGCGCAGGCGCGGACGGTAGACGGCGGTATAAAGCGTCCCGAAGCCACGGGCGAAGGCCGTGGAGTAGAGTGGCGGGCGCAGAAAGGCGCTGATGAATTTCTCCTCAGGCTCCACATGCAGGGTCAGGCGTTGCAGCAGAAAACGCTCACGCTCCACCGTGGCCGTCATGCGCGCGTGATCCGTCCATTCGACCGATTTCTGGTGGTTCGTCGCCACCGCCGCATGCGTGATCTGCGCGGGCCGGTCTGGCGCCATCAGCGCGGTCAGGAAGCGCCGTTTTGCATCGAGTACGGTGACATTGTAGCTCATATGCGTCGGCAACCGCGCGAGAGCCCTGCCGGCCTGCTCCGCGGTTTCGCAGGTTTGCAGCACGTAGCGCAGGATCAGCGGCACGCCGAAGCCCTCGCCCACCACCTGTCGGCCACCGAACGTCAGAGACACGGCAAGGCCCGCGTCATTCATCCCGTCGACCAGCCCCCAAAGCCCGTCAGAGGTGCCCAGCACCCGGCGGCCCAGCCAGTTGGTGCGCAGGATCAGACGGTCGAATGCGCTGGGGCTGTAATCGTAGTTGCGGACCAGAACCGGTTCGCGCCCCGGCCAGATCGCCTGCGAACAGCCTGAAAGATAGGGCGGCGGTCGCCAGAAGCTAAGGAAGCGTGCAGCGTGATCGCCCCCGCCCGCCAGTTCGCAGAACTGATCATAAAGCCCCACCAATTCAGGCATATGCGCCTCAAGCGCCTTGCGGCTTTCCCAGTAGGGCGGGCGCGGTTCTTCGCCCTCACGCAGCCACCACCGGTGATAGTCGGGCCAGTATTCATCGAACAGCACGGCCCAGTCCGGGCCGGGCTCCTCGATATCGAAGGCGCGCCAGAGATAGTCCATTCAAGTTATGTGCCGGGATTGGTCCCCGGCGTCTACATGATCTTGAAGGCAGGATCGGCGAACGAAGGCCCCGCCTCTGCCGAAGGCAGCGGCCGCGCGGCGAAGCCCTGCTTGATGCCATGGATCCACTTCTTCGACCGCTCGGTCAGCTTGAAACCGTTGGTCATCGACCGGCCCCGGGTGACAAGAATGCCAAGATCGGCGCCTTCATAACGGTAATCGCCGGGCTTGAGGATACGCAGGAAGAAGGCTTCGTTCTCGCTCTCGACCGCGCGGCGGTGATAGTCGAAGCGATCAAAGACGACGCGGCCATCCTCGAGCATCCTGTAGATACCCGATTGCGGCGCATGGGTGACGATGTCGACGGAATCGTCCGTGTGCTTGATGACCATCTGGGACCAAGAGTCGATCATCGACGGATCGGCCCAGCGGGCGTTCAGTTCTTCCACATCCAGATGGAACTTCTTCTTCGAAAACTCGAGCAGATGGAACAGGAACAACGGCGCATCTGCATGGGCGAAGGCCGCGTGGTTGGTCATCGACGACGCGCCGGTAATGCGGGGGTTCAACTCGCCCAGCCAGATTTCGCCAGTCTTCTTGTCGATCAGGAAATCCAACTCGAAATAGCCGCGATAGCCTTCCTTGCGAAGCTGCTCGCCGAACTGGAAGGTCAATTCCCGCGCCCGTTGCCGGGTCTTGGGCGGAAACGCGGTGGAGAAGATTTCGTTCCCGCACCAGCCGCCGCGATAGGGGGTCAGTTCATTGAAGCCGACAAGTTCCGTCATCAGCGGGCCGACAATCGTCCCCTCCTTCGTCGCGCAGGCCTCGATCGCCGACCCGCGGCAGTCGATCCGCTTCATGATCTTGATCTCGCCTTCGCCGACGATCTCATGCTCATGCCGGCGGAAATCGGCTTCGGACTTGATGAAGAACGTCGTGTGACCGCTGTCACCGAAGGCCGATTGCAGCACGAGGTCATGGCCCAGACCAGCCTTGTCGCAGATCTTCTTCAGATGGTCATAACTCTTGACCTCGGAAAGCGTGTTCGGCACCGACGGCACGCCGGCCTTGTTGCCAATCCGGACCGTCTCGATCTTGTTGTCGCATTTCGTGCGCAGCTTCGCCTTCGGAAACCAGACCTCGCCGCCCAGTTCCTTGGCCAGCCGCTCCGTCTCCTCGTCGAACATCAGGAAGACGAATTTCGGTTTGCCGCCCCGCCGTTTGATCAGGTCGATCACCTCCTTGTGCTGAAGAAGGTAGTTGTTGATCTCCTCGATCGACTGGAATTCGGCATGGGGCTGTTCGGATGGGCAGAAGACATTCGGATGGCGGCCGTCATAGCAGTCTATATAGCATATGTATTTGAAATTCTTGCACCATTCGTCGATGCCCAGCAGATTGAAGTTTGTCGCGGATACGAAATAGATCGGATCTTCGTTACGGTGAAAATGCCGGCGGATTTCCGAGATGTTCTTCAGTTCGCTGGTCGCCATGTGTCACTCCCTATCATTCCGCCGCTTTCGGCATGTTTTTCTGAACGCGCTTGGCAAGCGCCTCTTCCGTAAAGACTCTGAGGCCGAGATCCGCGCGGTAACCGTGGATTTCGTTGACATCGAGCGCCCGCATGAAGGCGAGGATCTCCTCGCTCACCACCTGGCCGGGCACAAGGATCGGGAACCCAGGCGGATAAGGGATGATAAAAGAGGCCGATACGACCTCGCGCCCGCTTTCCATCGCTGCCTTGATCGAGCCGTGCAGTTCGAGATAGTCGCAGTTTTTCTCGTCATAGCTGAGAAAGAACGCCGTGCGAATATCGCCTTCGGTCGTGACATTGTCGCTGCGGAACGCGTCGTGGAAACGCGAGAAATCCGGCAATGGGGGCAGGTCTTCCATCAGCGCCTTGACGCGGTGTTCAAAGGCGCGGCGTTCCATGTTGGAAGCATCATCGAGCCGGTCATCCAGTTCCTTGGCGATCTCTACCAGAACCTCGATCAGGTAGGCGACCGAGGACCGGGTGGTGCCGATATTGGTCATGAAGAGGACAGTGTTGCGCGAGGTCTTGTTGATCTGGATGCCGTACTTGTCCATCAGGATCTGCGTCTTGAACGTATCCCCGTCCCAGCCCGTGCCGCCAACGGCCAACGTCACGCGCGTCGCGTCCAGAACAAACTCGTCCTTCTCCCAGCAT
>JAUIDM010000413.1 GCA_030428915.1 Alphaproteobacteria bacterium
GAAGCGCGAGGCTTTCCGGCGTGGTGAGCAGGATATGCGGCGGATCGGCGCGTTGGCGGCGGCGCTTGGTGTAGGATGTGTCGCCGGTACGGTCCTCGATCCTGATCGGAAGACCCATTTCACTCACCGGATGGGTCAGATTGCGGCGAATATCTGCGGCGAGCGCCTTTAGGGGAGAGATGTAGAGCGTATGCAGGCCCTTGTGTGCGCCGTCTGCCAGTGCCGCGAGTGTTGGCAGGAAGCCAGCCAGGGTCTTGCCACCCCCGGTCGGCGCGATCAGTAAAAGAGACGGTTCTTTCGCCCGCTCCAGCAGCGCCTGCTGGTGCGGATGGATCTGCCAGCCGCGGGCGTTGAACCAGTCAGTAAATTGGGTGGGCAGGGGGCGCATGGCGCCAGTCTATCCCCGCCCGGGCCGTAGACAAGTCAGTGCAGTGCGCGCATCCGCTGGCCGCGAACCGGGCTGATCATCGTGTGTGGTCGGTTAAGATGCGCCTCAGAACAAGCCTGATCGAGCGCGACTTCGAAGCTCTCGACCAGGGCGGCAACCGCGTCGCCGCTGCCGGGATCGGTCCGGTCGCTTTGAGCCGACCCAAGACCCGGGATCAGAAGTCCCGGGCCGAGCGCGGCTTCGGTCAGATTGAAGATCCGTTCCTCGTCAATTCCCTGCGCCTCGGCCCAGTCGAGCGCGATCCGCGTCAGGGCGGTCGAGGATGCGGCGAGCAGGTCGTTCAGCACTTTAGCGGCCGTCGCGGTGCCGAAGCCGCCCATGCGGATCGTGCGGCTGCCAAGCGTGTCAAAGACCGGCCTGAGATCGTTGATGACCTCTTCCTCGCCGCCGACGAAAAAGCCGATCCTCCCCATTTCTGCACTGCGTAGCGTGCCGGAATAGGGGGCATCGATAAGCGCGATGGACGACCGGATGCGCCCCCTGAGGGCGCGGACATAACGCGGTGACAACGTTGCAGCAATCACGATCCGCTCAAGGAAAGGGGCTGCTTCCGCCAGACGCTGGGTGGAAAACAGCAGGGCCTCCATGTCGCCGATATCGCTGGGCACTGCGATCAGGGATCTGAGCCCGTTGGCAAACGATTTCGGGTCGGACAGGTCGCTGCCTGCGTGCACGCCGCAGCCTGAAACAGCAAAGCCAGTTGACTGCAATCGAGACAGAAAAGCCGCCCCGACCCGCCCCGATCCAGCAATTCCGATTCCGTCGGTCAGTGGATGATCTTTTCTTCCCGAACGAACATGTTCGCCCAGGCGCGGTCAATCAGATCGGGCGTCATTTGATAGGGGATGCCTTCGAAGTTGCAGATGGCGATCATCTGATCGATGAGAAAGACCGGCTGGTAATTCGCATAGACGTTGTCGATCGTCGGGTATTTGACCTTCAGCAGGTGCAGAAGCGCCTTTTCATCCAGCGGCATCTTCTTCTTCTTCGCCACCATCGCGAAGATCTTGAGGAAGATTTCCTGATTGGGCCCGTCAATCTTGATCTTGAAGAAGATCCGGCGCAGGGCCGCCTTGTCGAAGATCTCGTTCGGGTGGAAGTTGGTTGAGAAGATTACGAGCGTGTCGAACGGTACCTCGAACTTCTCGCCCGATTGCAGGGCAAGGATGTCGCGATTCTCTTCTAGCGGAACGATCCAGCGGTTGACGATCTTCTGCGGCGGCTCGGCCTGACGTCCAAGGTCGTCGATGATGAAGACGCCACCGGTAGCTTTCATCTGCAAGGACGCCGTATAGGTCCGCGCCGTCGGATTGTAGGTGAGGTCAAGCATGTCGAGCGACAGTTCGCCGCCCGTGATCACCGTGGGGCGTTCGCATAGAACGTAGCGATTATCGAACCGGTTGGAACTGCGGCGCAGCGATGTCGGGTCATCCTCCGCCGCCTCGGCCGCCGAATGCACAATCGGGTCATAAACCGTGATCACCTGACCGGCATATTCGATGGCTTTGGGGACAAAAATCTTGTCGCCGATCGCATCGCGGATGCCGTTCGAGATCGACGACTTCCCGTTGCCCGGCGGGCCATACATGAGGATCGAACGTCCGGCGCCGACGGCGGGGCCGAGATGGTCCAGAAGCTCATCCGGCAGGATCAGGTGGCCCATCGCGCCGGTCAGTTGTTGGCGCGTCATCTGCACATTGCGGATCGACTGTTTCTTGACCTGCTCGCGGTACATTTCCAGCGGCACCGGCATCGCGCCGTAATATTCCGACTGCGACAGCGCATCGAGCGCGCGCGCCTTGCCCGCATCGGTCAGCTGATAGCCCATTTCGTTGCTGGACGTGGCGTGAAGGGTGCCAGTTGCCTGAACCAGTTTCTGAACGCGCGCGAGGTCGATCAGTTCCTGCGTGACCGGCGTCGAAAGCGCGATCTGGCGCCCGATGTCCGACACGAATTCCAGATTCATCCGGAACATGGTCTTGAGCAGGAGATCCCGCATCAGAACGGTCGACAAACCGGTGTCGGCGAGCGACTTTGGAGCAACGGGTGCGATGACGTTGGGCACCTGCATATTCATTCGATGAGACCTTCCTACACCGTCATTCGGGCGTTAAACCGGCCGCTGCGCCACACGGAGGCAAGGCAGATACGCCATGGGATTCACAGGGGCACTCTGCCGCGCTAATGTGGCTAAAAAATGGAAACAATTTAAGGATCAAGGCGCAAATGAGCACGACCAACACCGCCCGTCTGACCGCATTTCTGGCGGCGCTGATTGTGCTTATGGGGGGCGCTCCGCTGCTCAAGGGGGCCTTCTATGTGGGCAAGCATGAAGGCGACACGATGCACCTGGCTGAACTTGTCCTGCGCATGGCGGACGGTCAGTGGCCCCATCTCGATTTCATGACGCCGATCGGCGTGCTGGCACTCGCCCCGATTGCGATATTCGTCAAGGCAGGCGCCGGCCTGGGGCACGCGATCTTTTTTGCGCAGATTCTGGTGGCGGCATTGCTGCTTCTGCCCGTGCTTCGTGTGGCGACAAGTCGACTTTCGGGCATCTGGCCCTACGCCTATGGCGGCTTTGTCATGCTGCTTTGCCTTGCGCTGGTTCATGGCGAGGCGCACAGCGCCATATCCATCTCCATGCATTACAACCGCTGGGCCTGGGCGGTCGCGTACGTCGTTATACCGCTCGCGGTGCTCGCGCCGCTGGGTCAGCCCCGCCCGATGCTGGACGGTGCGTTGATCGGGTTCGGCATGGCGGCGCTGGTGCTAACAAAGGTCACCTATTTCGTTGCGTTCGCGCCCGGCCTGCTGATCGTCCTCTTGGCGCGGCGGCAGTACTCGACCATCCTTGCCGCGATCGTCGCCGGTCTGGCGGTAGC
>JAUIDM010000414.1 GCA_030428915.1 Alphaproteobacteria bacterium
CGATGCCGCGGTCGAAGCCGTGGAAGGTGATGTCGCCGCCATCCTGCGCCACGGCGGGGCGCACGCGGGTATCCAGCAATTCCTTGATCTGCTTGACGATCTCGCCGTCCGGCCCGTCATGCGCGGCATGGGCGCTTTCGGCCTGCTCGCCTTCGATCACCGGCTGGCCGGACTGGAAATGCTCCATGATCGCGCCGAGGATCGCGGGCTTGATATGGTCCCACATCACCGCTTCGGCCTTGGTCACGGTGACGAAATCAGTGCCGAGAAAGACGCCTGTCACGCCATCGACCGCAAAGATGCGCTTTGCCAGAGGCGACTTGTCCGCCGTATCCGCCTGTGGGAAGTCCGCCGTGCCGGTGCCGAGGACGGACTGTCCCGGCAGGAATTTCAGCGTTGCGGGGTTTGGCGTGGATTCGGTCTGGATGAACATGGGGGCAGCCTCCGTTGCGCTTCTGATATGCGCCCCGGGGGGGCGCAAGTCAAGGTTTGGAATGGTTCTAAACTGGCTCGCTTGTGGCCGTCGCACCCCGTCTGTAGGAGTGCGATCGGGGAGGGCGCCGAATGAGCCTGATCGTTTTCTTCTCGGTTCTGGGCGCGGCTCTGCTGCATGCGGCTTGGAATGCGCTGGTGCGGGTGGGCGCGAGCCGGGTCGGCACGATGATGGTGCTGTCGGGCGTGCAGGGCGTGATCGGACTGATCATCGCCATGACGATGGATTGGCCCGGCGCAGCCGTCTGGCCGTGGCTGATCGCCTCGGGCCTTATTCATTCAGCTTACAAGATCTTCCTGACTTTTGCCTATGAACACGGCGATCTGAGCCGGGTTTATCCGCTTGCGCGCGGCACGGCACCGATGATCACCCTGATGGTCGGCGTGCTCTGGCTGGGAGAGGCGGTGGCCGGGCATGAAACGGCGGGGATCGTGGTCCTCGGCGCGGGTATCCTTGCTTTGGCGCGCGGGGTCTGGACCTCGGGCGAGTCTCGGCGGATGTTGCCCTATGCGCTGGGTGCAGCCTGTGCGACGGCGGGCTACACACTGGTAGACGGGCTGGGCGCGCGGGTGGCCGAGAATGCGGGCCTGTTCGTGGCCTGGCTCTTTGTGCTGGACGGGATCATCTTTGCCGCCGCCATGCTGGCGCTCAGGGGGCGGGGATCGCTGCCAATGGGATGGCGGGTCTGGGCGGCGGGTAGTGTGGGGGCGGCGGCCTCCTACGGTTCCTATGCGGTCGCGGTTTGGGCGATGACGCTGGCACCGATCGCGCTGGTGGCGGCGCTTCGGGAAACCTCGATCCTCTTCGGAGTGCTGATCGGCTGGTTGGCCTTCGGTGAGCGGATGACACCGGGAAAGGCGCTGTCGGTCGCGCTCATCGCGCTGGGCGTGGTTCTGACGCGGCTTTGACCTGAAACGATACCCCGGAAAAAATCTGGGTCAGACCCGACCGCGCCGTTCTGGCAGGATCTGCTGGGCGATGCCGGCGATGAGCAGATAGACCGAGGTGATCGCCAATCCCCAATGCGCCAGATCGCCGGGTGCGAAATCGACCCATGCCGCCCGCCCGGCGAAGACGACCCAGGCAAGCGCCACGGGAAGGGTGATCCAGCGCCAGCGTTCGGTACGCACGGGATGGACGAACTTCAGATTGGTGAACATCGAGGCTGCGAGCGCCACGATGATCGCGGTCATCAGGTAGAAGTTAGGCTCCAGCGCGAAAAGGACGAGCACCACCATGTTCCAGCAGGCGGGAAATCCGGCAAACGAATTGTCCGTCGTCTTCATCCGTGTGTCCACGAAGTAGATGGCGCTAGAATATGTGATGACGATGATCGCCAGCCAGCCCGTCCATCCGGGCAGGAGTCCCGAGTGAAAGAGCGCGAAGGCGGGAATGAAGACATAGGTCAGATAGTCGATGATGAGATCCAGCAGCACGCCGTCATAGGTCGGCCAGTTCGACTTGACGTGGTAGTGCCGCGCCAGGGGGCCATCGATCCCGTCGACGATGAAGGCCACGACGAGCCAGAGGAACATCAGGCTCCACTTGCCCTCGGCGGCGGCCAGCATGGCCAGCATCGACAGAACGGCTCCGGTCGCGGTGAAAAGGTGGACGCAAAGCGCCTTGATCCGGGGCGTCATGATGTCCTGTTCCTTTCCGTCGACCGCGATGCACCCGCTCAGGCGCGTGGATGGGCCTCCTCGTAAATCTCCATCAGGCGGGTGCTGTCAACCGCCGTATAGGCCTGGGTCGTCGAAAGCGAGGCGTGACCGAGCAATTGCTGGATCGCGCGCAGGTCCCCGCCTGCGGCCAGAAGATGGGTGGCGAAGCTGTGGCGCATCGCATGCGGCGTTGCGGTGGCAGGCAAGCCCAGCCCGGCGCGTGCCTTCTCCATCACCCCGGCGATGAGACGGGGGTTGAGCGCGCCCCCGCGTGCGCCGCGAAAGAGCGCCTTGTCCGGTTCGTCGGCAATCGCCATGGGGCAGAGATCGACATAGTGCGCCACCGCCTTGCGTGCGGCGGGCAGGACCGGGACGATGCGCTCCTTGCCGCCCTTGCCGCTGATGCGCAGGGTTTCGGGCAGGGGGTGGTCGGCTCCGGTGAGGCCCAGGGCCTCCGATATCCGCAGTCCGCAGCCATAAAGCAGCGTCACAACGGCGATGTCGCGTGCGGCGACCCAGTCGGCGCGTGCGAAGCTGCCGACCAGGTCGATCACCTCCCGCGCGGCGGTTTCGGAAAGCGGTCGCGGCAGTTTGCGCTGAAATTTCGGTGCCCGAGTCGCAAGGATCGCGGTCGGATCGAAACCGTCGCGTTCGGCAAGCCAGCGTGTGAAGCTCCGCACAGCAGAAAGTTTCCGGGCCAGCGAGCGTGATGCGGTGCCGTGTCCGCGTTCGTGCGCCATCCACGCGCGCATGTCTGACTGCGTGATGCGCGCAAGGCGCGCGGGACCGATGCTTTCGCCGGTATGCCCGGCCAGAAATGCCAGAAATTCGGTCACATCGGTGCGGTAGGCCTTCACCGTGTTCGCCGCCGCCCCATCGAGTGCCGCAAGCCTGTCAAGCCAGTTGCCAATGGCGTCACGTAGGGCGGGGGAGAGAGCCAGGCTCATCGCCTCGGCTCAGGCCAGCCAGCGGCGCATTGCCCGTTCGAATGCGCCGGCGAAAAAGGTCAGCAGGTCGGTGCCCTGATTGGGACGGAACTGATGCGGGTCTTCGGAACCGAGCGCCAGAATGCCAGGCAGGCGTCCCGCGCCAAGGTCGAGACGGAGCGCAGCTTCGGACCTGATCCACGCCCCCGGCTCGCCGTAGATTGT
>JAUIDM010000037.1 GCA_030428915.1 Alphaproteobacteria bacterium
GATCTCGGCGCCCTGATTGTTGAACCCGAAGCGGTTGATGACGGCGCGGTCCTCGCTCAGACGGAAAAGACGCGGCTTCGGGTTGCCAGGCTGCGGCAGGGGGGTGGCCGCGCCGACCTCGACAAAGCCGAAGCCCACGCGGGAGAGCGGCGTCACCGCTTCGGCATTCTTGTCGTAGCCTGCAGCAAGGCCCACCGGGTTCGGCAGATCGAGCCCGGCAAGACGGGTCCGCAAACGCGGGCTTTTACAGGCGCCGGGCAGCGGCACGAGCCCCGCCGCAAGCGCACGAATCGACAGGCCATGCGCGGTTTCGGGATCGAACCGGTGAAGCGCACAGAGCCCCGCGCGTTCGATCAGCTTCACAGCATTCCCTCGGGAAAGATATGGCCGGTGGCGCCGAGCGGCAGCGACTTGTCCCAGACAACTTCCGAGATCGAAAGAGACCTGTAGAGATGGGGAAAAAGTGCACCGCCGCGCGAGGGTTCCCACCTGAGAGCCGGGCCAAGGTCCCCCGCCCGGAGTGCGACCAGAACCAGATCGCTTTCAGTGGCGAAATGCTTTGCGGCCGTCTCCGTCACCTGTTCGGCAGTGGAGAAATGGATGAAACCGTCGGCCAGATCGACAGGCGCGCCGAGTGTCTCTCCCTCGGCGCGAAACGCATCCCATTCGGGGCGGCGAAAGATCTTGTAGATCAGCATGGCCTGCTCATGCCCGGTCATGCCCCCGCGGTCAATCCCGCGCGCGTTACGCGAGGGTCACAATCTGCCGTTACGGCACGGGTGATGGGCTTTGACACTGCCTCGAACTGCGCCCATTCTGATCCGATCAATGATAACAGGGAGTTTCACATGGCGACCCGGATTCTTACCTCCGCTGCATTGCTCGCGCTTTCGGCGGGCATGGCGCAGGCGGACTATTCGCTGACGATCCTGCACACAAACGACTTCCACGCGCGGTTTGAGCCGATCTCCAAATACGACTCTGGCTGTTCGGCCGAGGATAACGCGGCCGGCGAATGCTTCGGCGGCACCGCGCGTCTGGTCACGGCGATTGCCGAAGCCCGCGCTCGATCAAACAACTCGATCCTTGTCGATGGCGGCGACCAGTTCCAGGGCACGCTCTTCTACACCTATTACAAGGGTGCCGTTGCGGCCGAGTTCATGAACAAGCTGGGCTATACCGCGATGACGGTGGGCAATCATGAATTCGATGACGGTCCGGAAGTCCTGCGCGGCTTTGTCGACACGGTCGACTTCCCGATCCTGATGTCGAATGCCGACATATCGGGTGAACCGCTTCTGGACGGAGCGATTCAGAAATCGGTGATCATCGAGCAGGGCGGCGAGAAGCTGGGGCTTATTGGTCTGACACCGCAGGACACCGACGAACTCGCAAGCCCCGGCAAGAACGTGATCTTTACCGATCCGGTCGGCGCCGTTCAGGCCGAGGTCGACAAGCTGACCGCAGAAGGCGTGAACAAGATCATCGTCCTCTCACATTCCGGATATGGCGTCGATCAGAAGGTCGCGGCCGAGACGACGGGCGTCGATGTGATCGTCGGCGGGCATACCAACACGCTTCTGTCGAACACCAACGACCGCGCCGAAGGGCCCTATCCGACCATGGTGGGCAGTACCGCCATCGTGTCGGCCTATGCCTACGGCAAGTTCCTTGGCGAGTTGAACGTGACCTTCGACGATGAGGGCAATATCACCGAAGCCAAGGGTGAGCCCTTGATCATGGATGCTGCCGTGACCGAGGACGGCGCCACGAAGGAGCGGATCGCGGAACTTGCGGTGCCCCTCGACGAAATTCGCAACAAGGTCGTGGCCGAGGCGACCGGGGCCATCGACGGCGACCGCGCGAATTGCCGGGCGGTGGAGTGCCAGATGGGCAACCTCGTCGCCGATGCGATGCTGGCGCGGGTGGCCGATCAGGGCATCCAGATCGCAATTGCGAATGGCGGGGGGCTGCGCGCCTCCATCGACGCGGGCGAGGTGACGATGGGCGAGGTGCTGACCGTGCTGCCCTTCCAGAACACGCTGTCGACCTTCCAGGCCAAGGGATCCACCGTCGTCGCCGCACTGGAAAACGGCGTCAGCCAGATTGAGGAGGGGGCCGGGCGCTTTGCGCAGGTCGCAGGCCTTAAATACACCTTCGATCCGGCGGCCGAACCCGGTTCGCGCGTCTCGGATGTGATGGTGGGGTCGGGCGATGACTGGGCACCGATCGAGGCCGACACGGTCTACGGCGTGGTCACCAACAACTATGTCAGGAATGGCGGCGATGGTTATGACATGTTCGCCACCGAAGGCATGAACGCCTATGACTTCGGTCCGGACCTTGCCGATGTCACGGCCGAATATCTGGCCGCGAATGCGCCCTATGCACCCTATGTCGATGGGCGCATCACCAAGAAATAAGCCATCTGTGCGCGGGCGGGCTTCTGCCTGCCCGCGCCAATTCATCGAAATTTCTTGCAATATCATTGCGGAACGCGCATATGGGCGCCGCGACGTTACCTCTTTCGACCACTGTCTCCCTTACCGGCCTCAGTTCTTCGATTGCGACTGACTGCGCCGGGCCGCTGCGCTGTGTGGGCGGCACTAAACAGGAGATATCACGATGGCTACGGGCTCCGTGAAGTGGTTCAACGCGACCAAAGGTTTCGGTTTCATCGCGCCGGACGGCGGCAAGAAGGACGTGTTCGTCCATATCTCGGCCGTTGAGCGGGCTGGGATCGGCGAACTGAAGGATGGCCAGAAGGTCACTTTCGACATCGAAGCCGGCCGCGACGGCCGTGAATCGGCGACGAACCTCGCGCTCGCCTGAACGGCAGAGCAATGAGAAACGGGAAGGGCGGGGCGAAAGTTCCGCCCTTTTCTCTGCGCCGGTTAGCGCGGGTTACGGGCCTCGGCGAAGGAAAGCAGCTTTCGCCCGTCTTCGTCCCACAGATGGAGCCGTGCGCAGGACAGGCTTTCGCGAATTGTCAGCCGCTGGACCGTTGCAAGCGCATCGTGATCGCGCAGAACCTCCGGCAGCCGGTAGAACGGTATGCGGCTGTAAAGGTGGTGCACGTGGTGGACGCCGATATTGCCCGTGAACCAGCGCAGGATCGGCGGCAGGACGTAGTGCGAACTGCCATGCAGCGCGGCATCGTGCAGTTTCCAGTCTTCGCCGCCGTCCCAATGCGTGTCTTCGAACTGGTGCTGGACGAAGAAGAGCCAGACCCCGACGGACGCCGCGACCACGACGGTAGGAAGGAACACAAGCGCCAGCACCTTCCACCCGCCGAAATAGAAAACACCGGCGAGAATGGCCGCGAGCGCGGCATTGGTGCCCATGGCGCTGATCCAGTACCGCGCGCCGCTTCGCATCAGGCCAACCGGCAGGCGGTTCTGCAGAAGAAAGATATAGATGGGACCGATCACGAACAGCACGATCGGGTTGCGGTAAAGCCGGTAAGCAAACCGTCCGAGCGGCGAGAGCGCCTGGTATTCCCGGACGGTCAGCGTATGGATGTCACCGACACCGCGCTGGTCGAGATTGCCGGCCGCGGAATGGTGAATGGCGTGCGTGCTGCGCCAGACATCGTAGGGTGTGAGCGTCAGCACCCCGATTGCCCTCCCGGCCCAGTCGGAAAGCCTGCGGCTGCGGAAGTAGCTGCCATGACCGCAGTCGTGCTGGATCATGAAAAGCCGGACCAGAAAGCCGGCATTCAGAACCGCGATGGCAAGCGCAAGCCAGGCGCTGATCGTGGACGCCCACCAGGCAATGGCCCAGAGACCCAGAAAGGGGACAACGCTGACAAGGAGTTCGCGGGCGCTGCGACGGGGATCGGGATCGCGGTAGGCGGCCAGAACGCGGACCCAGTCCTTCGGTTCGGTCACGGGGGAGCTCTGGGAAGTATGTCGAGTCATTCGCGCGGCGTCCGGTCCAAAAGGGGTGGCCTCGCGGCCTCATCCCCGCGCCGCAATACTGAACGATCTTTTACCACGCCTTGGGCGGCGAGTTGTTCTGTCTACAGCAATCCATCGCCGTTTAGTACGGAGGGCGCTGTCTGTCGAGTATTCTGTAATCTCTGCGAGCTTGACGGAACGGCAACCCGGCTTTCGCGCATGAGCGAATGGTGCAGAACTTCTCTATGCGGCTGCTTCTGCCTCTGCCATCGCCTCGGCAGTGGCATCAAGTGCAAGCAGGATCGAGGCGTGCCGGTTCTTGAAATCCCGCGCGGGCGTCAGCGCCTCATAACCTTCGAACGGGGCCGAAGGCACCGGCCCATTCTCTTTCAGCATCGCCCGCAATTGATCGCGCGCGCGCTCCACCTCGGCCCGCGTCCGCCCGATCATCACCGCGCCCGACAGCGCCGCCGAGGCCTGCCCCAAAGCACAGGCTTTCACATCCTGCCCATATTCCGCGATCTTGCCGTCGCGCACGACGATATCGACGGTCACGGTCGACCCGCAAAGCGGCGAGCGCTTGCGGACCGTTGCCGTGGGATTCTCAAGCCGCTTCATATGCGGAATGTCGGCAGCCAGCGCGAGGATGCGCTGCGAATAGAGCTTGATGAGATCGGTGTCGCTCATGACTTTCCCCGGGGCCCAATCCCCCCTAGATAGGCGGAACCGGCAGCGTTTGCAAAGGTGGTGACATGCGTTTCGATCCCGCGACTTTGGTCTATGACGACCGTGGCCTGATCCCGGCGATTGCGCAGGATCACCGCTCAGGCGAAGTATTGATGCTTGCCTGGATGAACGCGGATGCCGTTGCCCGGACGTTGAAGACGGGACGCGTGACCTACTGGTCGCGCTCGCGGCAGGCCTTCTGGGTGAAGGGCGAGACATCGGGGCATGTGCAAAAACTTGTCGAGATGCGGCTCGATTGCGACCGGGACTGCCTGCTGGTTCTGGTCGAACAGGCAGGGCCCGCCTGCCACACCAACCGGCGATCCTGTTTTTACACGGGCATCCGGGACGGGGCTGAGACAGAGCTGATGACCCCCGAGGTCTGAGCAAAGCCGGTGGGGATATTTTCGAACGGGTGAATGACGCTTAGGCGAGCCCTACCAGGCGGCGTATATCCTCCGGGCTCGCGCCGTCGTCGCGGTATGTACGGATCGCGCGGGCGTCGTCGCGTTTCGCAAGACGCCTGCCACTCTCGTCGCGGATCAGCCGGTGGTGATGATAGATCGGAGTCGGCAGGCCAAGAAGGCGTTGCAGGACAACATGAATCTTCGTCGCCTCGAACAGGTCCTCGCCGCGAGTGACATGGGTGATGCCCTGCGCGGCGTCGTCGATCACGACGGAGAGGTGATAGGAGGTGCCGATGTCGCGGCGGGCAAGGACGACATCGCCGATTTCCGTGACAAGTTGCCGGGACTCGGCCGTGATCGCACCGGTTTCACCATTCGGGCCGTGGCCGGTTTCCTCAAAGGCCACCGCTTCGGTAACTGCGCGCGCCATATCAAGCCGCAGAGCCGTATCTTCGGGGACCGGGCGTTTTCCTTCGTCGGACCTATGCGCGCGACAGGTGCCCGGATAGACGATGCCGTCAGGGCCTGTGACCGGTTCGCCCTCGTTGGGGGCGCTGGCGGCGGCAAGGATGTCGCGGCGGTTGCAGGTGCAGGCGAAGACGGCATCTCGGTTCCAGAGTCTCGTCAGTGTATGACGGTAGATCGGCAGACGATCCGATTGCCGCATGACCGGGCTTTCCCAGGCCAGACCTAGCCAGTGCAGATCGTCGTAGATCAGGTCCTCCCATTCCAGCCGCGCGCGGGACCGGTCAATGTCCTCGATTCTGAGAAGAAATTCACCGCCCGCGGCGCGGGCCATGTCATGGGCGAGGATGGCCGAATAGGCATGGCCCAGATGCAGGGGACCGGTGGGCGAGGGGGCGAAACGCGTTCGCATCAATTCTGGCCGTCAAGCCATTCACTGTAAATGGTTTTCGCCCGGTCGGTGTAGGCCTTGTAGCGGTCCTTTCGTCCGCGCCGTCCGCCCTTGGCGTCAATCGGCGGGAAGAGCCCGAAATTGACGTTCATCGGCTGGAAGGTCTTGGCCTCCGCGCCCCCGGTGATATGGGAGATGAGTGCGCCCATCGCGGTTTCCGGCCCCGGTGGCGGCAGGTCGCGGCCGAGAATCTCAGCCGCCGCCATGCGGCCAGCCAGAAGTCCCATCGCCGCGCTTTCGACATAGCCCTCGACACCGGTGATCTGCCCTGCAAAACGGATATGAGGTTTCGATTTCAGCCGCATCTGCGTGTCCAGAAGCGTGGGCGAGTTGATGAAGGTGTTGCGGTGGATGCCGCCGAGGCGGGCAAACTTTGCCTCTTCTAGACCGGGAATTCGTTTGAAAACGTCCGTTTGCGCACCGTACTTCATCTTCGTCTGAAAGCCGACGATATTGTAGAGCGTGCCAAGCGCATTGTCGCGGCGCAGCTGGACCACGGCATAGGGCTTCTGATCCGGTTTATGCGCATTGGTCAGGCCCACGGGCTTCATCGGGCCAAAGCGCAACGTTTCGCGTCCGCGTTCGGCCATGACCTCAATCGGCAGGCAGCCGTCGAAGTAGCCCGCGGTCTCGCCTTCGTGAAATTCGGTCTTGTCGGCGGCAAGCAACGCGTCGATGAAGGCTTCGTACTCATCCCGCGTCATCGGGCAGTTGAGATAGGCCTTGCGCTCCTCCTCCGTCTCGCCCTTGTCGTAGCGCGACTGGGCCCAGGCGACGGACATGTCGATACTCTCGGCATAGATGATCGGGGCGATGGCGTCGAAGAAGGCCAGAGCCTCTGCGCCGGTCTCTTCCCGGATCGCCCCGGCCAGCGCGCCGGAGGTGAGGGGGCCCGTAGCGATGATCCAGCGCCCATCGGTCGGCAGTTCGGTGATTTCCCGGTCCGAGACAGTAACCAACGGGTGCGCGCGCAGCCGTTCCGTGACGGCTTCGGAAAAGGGATCGCGATCGACGGCCAGGGCACCGCCCGCAGGTAATCTGTGCGTGTCGGCCATTTCCATGATCAACCCGCCGGCGGCGCGCATTTCCCAATGCAGAAGGCCCACGGCATTGCGTTCGTCATCATCCGAACGGAAGGAGTTGGAGCAGACCATCTCGGCCAGATTGCCGGTTCGATGGGCAAAGGTGCCGACTTTGGGCCGCATTTCGTGGATGACGACCCGAACGCCCGCAGTAGCAGCCTGCCAAGCGGCCTCCGACCCGGCCATGCCCCCGCCAACAATGTTCAACGTGTCGCGCATGATCCGCGACTTAGGCTATGGCCGAGGATTCGAAAAGCCCCGGTTGCACGACCATTTGCGGGCGTTCAGAGGCCAATGTCGTAAAGATAGCCCTTTTCCCGCAGGGCGTGCCGCTCTGCCCCTTGATCCGCCGGGACATCGCCCGTGGTGCGATCCGGCGGCGAATGCGTCAGCCATCCTATGATCGTTTCCACAACGCTGGCCCGGTCGTTTGTCATGTGGCGAGTGGCGCCGACAAAATCCGACAAGCTCATATCCAGTGTCCTCCTGGCGGCCATCAACCGGCCGCAGTTTACAGCACACCACCATTCCCCAGATCATCCCCGTCTGAAGTAAAGACTGTTATGAAAAAGCTAACAAATGTTTAATTCGGACAGAGGTCAGATTCGGCAACATTTCACCGCTTTTCGTTGACTTCAGGCAACATTATTCCGCGTCATCATCGGCCTGATCGGCGATTCGGGCGACCGAGACCACCTCTTCGCCTTTCGCTGTATCAAAGACCCTCACGCCACCCGCCGAGCGCGAGCGGAAGCTGATCCCGTCAACCGGACAGCGGATCGATTGGCCGGTGGAGGTCGCGAGCATGATCTGGTCGTCGCCCTCGACCGGGAAGGAGGCAACGAGCGTGCCGCCCCGCATCGCCTTGTCCATGGCCATGACCCCCTGACCGCCGCGACCGCGCACCGGGTAGTCGTGGCTGGATGAGATCTTTCCCGCCCCTTTGGCGGTGATCGTCAGGATCAGATCCTCGGCCGCCGACATCTCGGCATAGCGTTCCTGTGGCAAGGCCATGTCGGTGGTTGCCTCTTCATCCTCATCGGACTCGGCACCATCATCCAGGGCACCTGCCACAGCTCGGCGCATCTTGAGATAGGCCGCGCGTTCGTCCGCACTGGCCTCAAAATGGCGGATGACCGACATCGACACCACGGTATCCCTCGCGGCAAGGCGGATGCCGCGCACGCCCGTCGAGTCACGCCCCTTGAATATACGCACCTCGGTCGTCGGGAAGCGGATAGCACGACCAAGGGCGGTGACCAGCATCACATCGTCATTCTCGTCGCAGATGCGCGCATTCACGAGGCTGACGCCCTCAGGCAGCTTCATCGCGATCTTGCCGTTTGACTTGACGTTGGTGAAATCGGACAGCGCATTGCGCCGCACGTCGCCTTCGGAGGTCGCGAAGAAGATCTGCAAGCCCTCCCATTCCTCCTCGGGAACATCGACAGGCATGATGGCCGCGATTGAAACCCCGGTCGGAATGGGCAGGATGTTTACGATGGCCTTGCCCTTCGCCGTGCGCCCGCCGAGCGGCAGGCGCCAGGTCTTCAGCTTGTAGACCATGCCATCGGTCGTGAAGAACAGAAGCTGAGTGTGGGTATTGGCAACGAAGAGGGTGGTGACAACGTCATCTTCTTTCGTAGCCATGCCCGACAAGCCCTTGCCGCCCCGGCGCTGCGCGCGGAAATCGGCGAGCGGGGTGCGCTTGATATAGCCGCCGGAGGTGATGGTCACGACCATGTCCTCGCGCTCTATCAGGTCCTCGTCGTCCATGTCGCCGGCCCAGTCGACGATCTCGGTCCGGCGGGGAACGGCGAAGGCCTCTTTAACCTCTTTCAGTTCGTCCGAGATGATCGACATGATCCGCTCGCGCGAGCCGAGAATATCAAGGTAATCCTTGATCTTGGCGGCAAGGTCTTCCAACTCGTCGGTGATCGTCTTGACGCCAAGCTGTGTCAGGCGCTGAAGCTGCAGGTCGAGAATCGCGCGGGCTTGGCGCTCGGACAGGTTGTAGGTGCCGTCATCGTTTATCGGGTGGGTCGGATCGTCGATCAGGCGGATGTATTCGACGATCTCATGGGCGGGCCAGCGTCGTGTCATCAGGCGGTCGCGCGCATCGGCCGGCGTTGCCGACGAGCGGATGGTGGCCACGACCTCATCAACATTCGACACCGCCACGGCCAGGCCGCAGAGGATGTGACTGCGTTCACGCGCCTTGCGCAGCTCGTAAGCCGTGCGCCGTGCCACAACTTCCTCGCGGAAGCTGATGAAATGCGTGAGAAAATCGCGCAGCGTAAGCGTTTCGGGTCGACCGCCATTCAGGGCGAGCATGTTGCAGCCGAACGAGGTCTGCATCGGCGTGAAGCGGAAGAGCTGGTTCAGCACCACCTCGGGCGTGGAATCACGTTTCAGTTCGATGACGACGCGCACGCCGACGCGGTCGCTTTCGTCCTGCACATGGGCGACGCCCTCGATCTTCTTGTCGCGGACCATCTCGGCGATCTTCTCGATCATCGAGGCCTTGTTCACCTGATAGGGAATCTCATCCAGAACAATGGCGTAGCGGTCTTTCCTGATCTCTTCGACGCGGGTCTTGGCGCGCATGATGACGCTGCCGCGCCCCTCCAGATAGGCCTTGCGCGCGCCGGATCGGCCAAGGATGATACCGCCCGTCGGGAAGTCCGGCGCCGGGATAATTTCCATCAGCCGTTCCATCGACAGGTCCGGTTCTTCGATCAGCGCCAGCGTGCCGTCAATCACTTCGCCCAGATTGTGCGGCGGGATGTTGGTGGCCATGCCGACAGCGATACCGCCCGCGCCGTTGACAAGCATGTTCGGAAAGCGCGCCGGAAGGACCGTCGGCTCCTTGTCCTTGCCGTCGTAATTGTCTTGGAAATCAACCGTTTCCTTCTCGATATCGGCAAGAAGGGCGGCCGCCGGCTTGTCCATCCGGACTTCGGTGTAGCGCATGGCGGCCGCATTGTCGCCGTCCATGGAACCGAAATTGCCCTGACCGTCGAGAAGCGGCAGCGACATGGAGAAATCCTGCGCCATCCTGACCAGCGCGTCATAGATCGCAGCATCGCCATGGGGGTGGTACTTCCCCATCACGTCACCGACGGGACGGGCAGATTTGCGGTAGGGCTTGTCGTGGCTATTGCCGGTTTCGTGCATCGCATAAAGGATGCGCCGGTGCACAGGTTTCAACCCGTCGCGCAGGTCTGGAATCGCCCGACTGACGATCACGCTCATCGCGTAATCGAGATAGGCGGTCTTCATTTCCTCCGCGATATCGACCGACGGGCCTGCATAAGGCGGCCGGGCCGGTTTTTCCTCAGCGTTTTCAGGAGTTTCCGGGGTGTCGGTCACGGATGCTCGCCTTTTGTTTTTTGCGCCCTGAGAGGGGCTAGATATTGTTGCGCGCGACTATACCCCATGCCATCGGTTGGGTGCAATGGCAGCGCGTCGGGTTTCGGAAGCTTGCGGTAACACAAAGATAACACATTGTTTTCATTGCCGTTAAGGCGATCTGGTGTAGCATGGTGAATATGGGCACTGACGGAGGCAGCCATGCGTGCGAGCGGGCAAGGGGCCGAAACGGAGCTGATGCTGAAGGGCTACGGGCTCACGACGGCCGAACTCTACTACCGGATACCGGATTACCGGCACGTCCTGAATTCATTCATCTGGCAGGAATACGATCTTGCCCCGGACTATCCGGAACTCTTCAAGTTCATCGAATTCTGGCAGGAAAAGATCGAGGGGCCATTGCATTCGGTGCGCTTCTGCCACCGGAAGCTGATCGCACCCGGCGAGTGGCGCAACGTCGTGGGCGAGTTCCGGCTGCATTGAGCGCGGCGGGGATTGGCCGTCTGCCAGACGTCGGCAAAACGTATGGCAAGCGTATGGCACGTCGTCACACGCCCTTGCAGAGGCCGGTCCGCCTGACCATGATGCGCGCCGCAACCGGATTGGGGAGAGGTTATGAAAGCGCGCGTCACATGGGTGGAAGACCGGACCTTTACCGGGACGGTCGAAGCTGGGCACCAGGTCGTTCTCGGCAATGCGCATGGTGACAGCCTGAAGCCGGGGCCGAGCCCGATGGAACTGATCCTGATCGGCACCGGCGGTTGCGCGTCCTACGATGTGGTCCACATCCTTCAGAAAGGCCGCGAGCCGGTCGAGGACTGCATCTGCGACGTCACCGCCGAACGGGCGGAAACGGAACCCAAGGTCTTTACCAAGATCCATCTGCACTTCACGGTAAAGGGCAGGGGGCTCGACCCGAGAAAGGTCGAACGGGCGGTTCAGCTTTCAGCCGAAAAATACTGCTCTGCCTCGGCGATGATGTCGAAAGTGGCCGATGTCACGCATGGATTTGAGGTGGTGGACCTTACCTGACCCGCCTGATCAGGCGTTGTCGTCCCCATAACGCGCATCGTCGTCGTATTCATCCTCGCCCTCCGGCATGAACTTGCCCGAGAGCCGGATGGAATGATCGTCATGACGCGGGTCCATCACGACGTCCGACGGCAGTTCACCGGCCAGCCATTCGCGGATCTCTTCGCGGGCATCGCCCGGCTCCTGCTCCGTCAGATCGGCGATATAGGCGATAAAGGCACGCTGGTCGCCGTCGATCTCTTCCAGCTCCGTCTCGTCTGCCGCCGGCCATCTGTCGATGATCGCATCGAAGAATGCGGACCAGTTTTCCTGGACATGCTGCCATTTCATCGGATCGGCTCCGCTACTGAGTCAGGGCTGTTGTATTTTGCACCCGTTCGAACGGGCGATAAAGAGGGGCGACGGGTCTGAGCGGCTTCAGAACCAGCTTTTCACCGTGCGCGCGCCGCCGGAAATGTCGTCACCCACGCCTGCGACGGTGTTGCAGCCTGCAAGGGCCGTCAGAAGCGCGATCAGGGCCAGTTTCTTCATGCGGTCAATCCTCATACCACCAGACTTCGGGCTGAAAGCCCGGCCAGTCCCCGTATAGCGGAATCCGTTCGGGATAGTGAAGATGCGCGGAATGCGCGATGCGCGACACCTTGGAGAACCAGACCGGAATGACATAGCGCCCCGCCGTCAGCACCCGGTCGAGCGCGCGGGTCGCGGCGATGAAATCCTCCTGGCTGCGGCTTTCGACCATCGCCTTGATCATCGCCTCGGCGGCGGGAGAGTTCATACCCATCCAGTTGCGGCTGCCGGGTTCGGTGACACCCTGAGCGCCCCAGTAGAGGAACTGTTCGTTGCCCGGAGAAAGCGACAGCGCGCGGGTATACCAGGCCATTCCGAACTCGTAATTGTTTGTGCGCTCCTTGTACTGGGCGCTGTCGACCACGGTCACGGTCGGAAAAATACCGAGGTTCTTCAGCGCCTCGACATAGATGTCCGCGATGGACTGGGTTTCGGTGGCTCCCGAGGCGAGCAGGAGTTCGAAGGTGAAGGGCGTGCCTTCGGCGTTCTTCAGCGTGCCATCCTCGACCGTCCAACCCGCCTCTTCCAGCAGCTTTGTCGCTTTCCGCAGATTGCCGCGATCGACGGCGCGGTCGGCATTGCCTTCGGGCAGGGCATAGCCCTCGATGGTGCCGGGCGGCAGGTCGGCGGCAAAGGGGGCAAGCAGGTCAGCCACCTTGCCCTCCGCCGGTCCGGCATCCATTCCGAGGACGGAATTCGAGAAGTATGAGGTGATGCGCGGCTCGGTGCCGCCATTGAGCGTCTGGTTGATGAACTCGAAATTGAAGGCCAGAAGCATCGCCTCGCGCACGCGCCAGTCCGCAAAGACCGGGTCGCGGGTATTCATGACGAAGCCGGTGATACCGGACGGACGCTGGTTTTCAATCTCTGACTTTACCACCTCACCCGACTGGATCGCGGCAAAGTTGTACTGACTGGCCCATTTCGCGGAATTGGTTTCCCGGTGGCTCGATGTCTCGCCGCCGGTGAAGGCCTGGAACACGACGTCGCCATCGCCGAAGTAGTCATAGCGGATCTCGTCGAAATTATGCTGACCCTTGTTGAAGGCCAGGTCTTTGCCCCAGTAATCGGGATTGCGTTTGAAGCTGATATACCGTCCCGGTTCGAACCCGGCGACCACATAGGGGCCGGTACCGGTGGGTACCTCAAGGGCGGCATCCTCGAATGTCTTGCCGTCCCATTGGGCCTTTTTCAGGATCGGGCGCATGCCCATCAGAAGGGCCAGTTCACGATCCTCGGCGTTGAAGGTGAAGCGGACCGAACGCTCGCCGGTCTGTTCCATTCTGGCCACCTTGTTCCACGCGGTGTGATAGCGGGGATGGCCCTTTGTGCCGAGCGTCTCGTAGCTCCACATCACGTCTTCGATGGTCACGGGGCTACCGTCGGAGAATCGCGCCTCGGGGCGGAGCGTGAATTCGACCCATGTCCGCGCCTCATCCGTCTCGACCGATTCGGCCAGAAGTCCGTAGAGCGTGAAAGGTTCGTCGATGGAACGACCCATGAGGCTTTCGACCGTGTGAAGCCCGAGCCCCCAAGGCGCCGTGCCCTTCAGGATATAGGGATTGAGCGAATCGTAGCCGCCCGGTTCGCCGAAAATGATCCTGCCGCCCTTGGGGGCATCCGCGTTGGCATAGGGCAGAGACACAAAATCGGGTGGGAGGGCAGGGCGGCCATACATAGCTATGCCATGCTGCGGTTCTGCCAGGCCGGGTGCTGCCAGCAGAACCGTTGCCGCAATTGCCCAGACGTGGCGCCATGCCCTGAATGTTACCGGTGTCATTTGCACGACAATCCCCGCTGCCTCTTGTTCATTGGCGGCGAAGCTAGCCGGGCTTTCCAGCCTTTTCAAACTTTTAGCTTGGCCAGCGGCAAAGGACCGCGTATAAAGAGGGCACTGCTCGATAGGTTTCTTGCCTGTATGAAACCTGCCTCAATAACTTAACGCCCGCCTTGCGCGGGCGTTTTTTTATTGGCCCGCAGCCGTCCCGGGCGCAACCCGGACCCGGCGTTCCGAAAGCGAGGGAATCGCCATCCCCCCTGTTCTTTGCGACTGCAGCATGTAGTCTTGCTGCGAGCGCAATACGAGACGAGGTAGAAGATGAAGCTGAAGGGAAAGACCGCAGTCATCACAGGTTCGAATTCGGGCATTGGCCTGGGCGTCGCACGGGAACTGGCGCGGGCCGGCGCGGATGTCGTGCTGAACTCGTTCACAGACCGCGATGAGGATCACGCGCTGGCCGCGAAGCTCGCCAAGGAATTCGACGTGCGGGCACGCTACATCAGGGCCGATATGTCGGATGGCGACGAATGCCGCGCGCTGATCGAGGCGGCGGGCAATTGCGATATCCTCGTGAACAATGCGGGCATCCAGCACGTGGCGCCGGTCGATGAGTTCCCGACCGCAAAATGGGATGCGATCATCGCGATCAACCTTTCGTCGGCATTCCATACGACGGCCGCGGCCCTGCCGAAGATGCGCGCGGCCGGCTGGGGCCGGATCGTCAACATCGCCTCGGCCCACGGGTTGACCGCCTCGCCCTTCAAATCGGCCTATATCGCCGCCAAGCACGGGGTGGTCGGCCTGTCGAAGACCGTCGCGCTGGAGACGGCGGGGCAGGGGATCACCTGCAACGCGATCTGCCCGGGCTATGTGCTGACGCCGCTCGTCGAGGCGCAGATCCCCGACCAGATGAAGGTGCATGGCATGGACCGCGAGACGGTGATCCGCGAGGTGATGTTGCAGCGCCAGCCGTCGAAGCAGTTCGCGACGGTGGAGGAGATCGGCGGCACGACGGTGTTTCTGTGTTCCGACGCGGCAGCGCAGATCACCGGCACGACGATTTCCGTCGATGGCGGCTGGACCGCGCTCTGACCGTGTTTCGTCCCGGCTGACGCCGGGCCGATCCGCCGGGGGGCGCCGCCCCCCGGACCCCCCGGGATATTTGAACCAAGTGGAAGGGCAGTGGTGGTCGGATGACAGTCAGGCGGATCAATCTCGCGCTTCAGGGTGGCGGCGCCCATGGTGCATTTACCTGGGGTGTGCTCGACCGGCTCCTCGAGGATGAGACGATCGAAATTGCCGGGATCTCGGGCACGTCGGCGGGGGCCCTGAACGGGGCGGCGCTGAAGGCCGGGCTGGTGATGGGGGACCGTGCGGCGGCGCGCGACAATCTCGACTGGCTCTGGGCACAGGTGGGCGCAGTCGGCGATATGCGCCTGGCAAGCTGGTTTCGCACGCTTCTGCCGTTGTCCGGCTTCTGGGACGACCTGACCGAACGCTTCGCGCCGTTTTCGCCGCTCGAGACGGCGACGCGGCTCTTCAGCCCTTATGATTACGGTCCTTTCTACGCCAATCCGCTGGCGCGCGTGGTGGAGCGGTTCCGCTACGACATGGTCTGCGCCGATCAGGGGCCTGCGCTTTATGTCTCGGCCACCAATGCGCGGACTGGCAAGATCCGTGTCTTTTCCGGCGATGCCATCACGCCCGAGGCGATTCTCGCCTCTGCCTGTCTGCCGACGATCTTTCAGGCGGTGGAACTGCCCGATCCCGACACTGGCGAGATGGAGGCCTTCTGGGATGGCGGCTATTCCGGCAATCCAGCGCTGTTCCCGCTGTTCGGGCCGGAACTGCCACAGGATATCGTCGTCGTGTCGATCAATCCGCTGGGGCGGCAGGATTTGCCGCGTTCGGCGCAGGAGATCCTCGACCGGATCAATGAAATCAGTTTCAATTCAGCGCTTCTGAAGGAGTTCCGGGCGATCAGCTTCGTGAAACGTCTGATCTCTGAGGGCAAGGTGGCAAAGGGCGCGATGAAGGATGTCTACCTGCACCTGATCAGCGATGACGACCTTATGGGCCGCCTGGCGGCCCGCACGAAGTTACTGCCCAATCCGGGACTTCTGTGGGAACTGAAGGCGGCGGGCAGGGCGGCGGCCGAGGCGTTTTTGGCTCGCGACGGCGCGGCATTGGGCCAGCGCGGCAGTGTCGATCTGGAGGCGCTGATTGCCTGACGGGGCGATCAGGGGCGGGTAATCGCGGTGTAGCGCAATCCAAATGCTGTGGTGAATCCGGTCAGGCGCAGCACGTCGCCGGGATTAAGGCCGGACCAGATCGCATCGGGCACGTCGCAAAGGGAAATCGGCAGGTCGCGCCGCTCTGCCGTTGCCACTGTCGCGGGCCGTGCGCAGCTGTTGCCGCGGTCCCCATCCGTGCGCGCGACCACCACCACGTCCATCGTACCTGTGCCGTCCGCCACGAGGAAAGAGGCCGCCCAGGGCAGGCCCCGCGTCAGTGACGGTGACACAAGCGCGACCGATACGGCCGCGGCGGCGAGGCCCAGCATCATCCGGCGACCACGGCCACCCCGCCATGCGGCCGTCCTGCCAAGTCCCGAGCCGATGAAGAGCCCGAATGACAGTAGCGCCACGGCGCCCGCAAGGGCCGGCCAATAGGTCGAGACACGATCTGCCAGGCCCGGATCGGGCAGCCAGGTCGCGCGGGAAAGGCCGAACCAACCCGCACCCCAATAGGCCAGCAGAAGGATGAAACACAAAGGACGAAGGATGACGCCAAGCCTGTACGAACGCTCGACGCGAACCGGTCCGGTGCGCAAGGCGGCCGGCACCGGGACGGGCTGTTCGGCATAGCCGAAGGCCTTTCCCGGCAGGACGAAGGCGTAAAGGTAAAACACCGCGAATCCGGAAAAAGCGTAGATCACACTGGGCGCGTGCAAACGATCGCTTAGGGGCGAGGCCTGAGCGACGAGCAGCCAGAGTCCGAAGTTCATGATGTAGAGGAGTAGTCCGGAGAAGATCAGCGCGATGAGGAGCCGCGCCCGCCCCTTGCGGCACAGGATCAGGCTGCTCTGAAACAGCGACGGCACCAGAAACCACAAGGCCGCGCCAAGGGCGAGGATGGCTGCCTGAAGCTGCGCCCAGTTCGCCGACCCCCAGTTCTCGATGCCAAGCGCAAGGTCGGCCGCGCGGGTATGCCGGGCGGCTGCGCCAACGAACAGAACGCCGGCAATCACCTGTGCGGCCCGGCTGATGAAGATGCCGGGGTGCCACGACGACTGGACATTGGACAGAGTCATCTCTTGCTCCGCACACGCCCCCAACACCTTCAATGCATGCAGAATCGGGAGAAACTATGGTCATCCTGGGGAAATGTCGGACCCGGTGGCGGGCCGCTACTCCTTGGGCAGGGCCTGTGCCTTGTCCTTGCCGTTCGGATAGACGAGACCCGCCGAAATGACGAGCTTTGCGGCATCTTCGACCGACATGTCGAGGAACTTCACGTCGTGTTTGGGCAGGTAGAGCAAAAAGCCCGATGTCGGGTTCGGCGTGGTCGGCAGGAAGACGGTCATCACCTCGTCATCGGGGAGTTTGTCCAGCACTTCACCCTTGGCGGCGGTGGAGACGAACCCGATGGCCCATATCCCCTTGCGCGGATATTCGATGAGGCAGGCCTTGTCGAACTTCGACTCTGTCTGGCTGAGGACGGTTTCGGCGACCTGCTTGACGCCGGAATAGATCGAGCGGACGACCGGCATCCGGTCGACGAGGCTTTCGCCCCATGAAATCAGCGACCGCCCCATCAGCCCCTTGGCGATCCAGCCGACGAAAACGGTGAAAACGAGCGCGAGGATTACGCCGATGCCGCGCAGGTTGATCGCGTAGTCGATGCCGAAGAGCGTGCGCATGATCTGGTCGGGCTGATACCGGACGGGCACGAAGGGCAGAACCCAGCCATCGATCCAGCCGGTGACGGTCCAGATCAGCCAGAGAGTGAGGCTGATCGGTGCGATGACGACAAGCCCCGTCAGGAAGTTGGCCCGGAGCCGCGCGATCAGGCCGCGCCTGCGCGGCGGCTGGATCATGCCGTGGTCGTGTCCGTCCTTGTCCGCGCTCATGTCTCGTTTCCCCGGCCCCACGCGAATGTAGGGGCTTCGTACCCTGCCTACAATGGGGGTCAGATGGGACCTGCGATTTCAGTCGCAATGGCTGCTCCGAGCCGTGCATTGTTGAGCACAAGAGCGATATTGGCCTTCAGGGAGCGCCCCCTGGTCAGATCAAAGATCCGGGCCAGCAGGAAGGGGGTCACGGCCTTGGCGGCGATGCCTTCGGCCTCGGCTTCTGCCAGGGCCGCCTCGATCACGGGCGTGATCTCTGCTTGGGGAATTTCATCCGCGTCCGGGATCGGATTGGCAATCAGTTGCCCGCCGCCGATCCCGAGGCGCACGCGCGTCAGGTGGGCCGCAGCGATGTCTGCGGCCGTATTCATCCGCAGCGGGGCCGCAAGGCCCGAGGAGCGCGACCAGAAGGCGGGGAAGTCGTCCTGCCCGTAGGCGATGACCGGCACGCCGAGGGTTTCCAGAACCTCCAGTGTCTTCGGCAGATCGAGGATCGCCTTGGCGCCCGCCGCCACGACACTGACCGGGGTGCGGGCCAGTTCCTGAAGGTCGGCGGAGACATCGAAACTGGTCTCCGCCCCACGATGCACCCCGCCGATGCCGCCGGTAGCGAAGACATGGATACCGGCGAGATGCGCCGCGATCATCGTCGCGGCGACGGTCGTGGCGCCGGTGCGACCCTGGGCAAGGCAGGCGGCGATATCGGCGCGCGAGAGTTTCATGACGCCTTGTGCCTGCGCCAGTGCTTCAAGCTCCGGCTCCGTCAGTCCCACATGAAGCTTGCCCGCCATGACGGCTATGGTGGCCGGCACCGCGCCATTGGCGCGGATTTCAGCCTCCACCCGCTGCGCCGTTTCCAGATTCTGCGGGAAAGGCATGCCATGCGTAATGATTGTCGATTCCAACGCGACAATTGGCGCACCGTGTGCGCGGGCTTCGGTGACTTCGGGGGAGAAGACGAGGGGAAGGTCGGTCACGAGCCAATGTCTCCGGATACGTAGTG
>JAUIDM010000415.1 GCA_030428915.1 Alphaproteobacteria bacterium
AAACCAGACTGCGAAGAGAAGCGTGACCCGGATAAACGATCCTTGATCATTTAAAAGAAGGAAAACGAGCTTGACCCAGACACCCAATTAGAGAAGCGGTCGTTCAGGGTTTCACCGCTTCACCGCATCATGAACGAGTGACCCGATGCATGCAGAAGCTTGCGCCAATTATCCTCTTCCTCCCGAAGTGATGGCCCGGGTCGCTCCATGAGCGGCAGCCCGGATTTCGGCGGTCTCGAAGCCAGAGTAGCCGATCACAAGCCCTTGTTGTGCAGGGGCCTTGAGGAACATCTGCGAAAGTTGGCGGCTGGTAAGTCCGCCCGCCTGCGCTAGGCGCTGCAGTTCGGCATCCACCTCGTCGCCGCGGGCATAGGCAATCAGATGCAGCCCCTGCTCGGGGATTTTTACATCCAGCGGTGCTGCGGACAGCCCCTCGACCAGCGCGTCCCGCGCCATCCGGCAGCGCTTGCGGGCGCGGCGCAGGTGCGCGGCGTAATGCCCATCGGCCATGAACCTGGCCAGCACCGTCTCGATCAGCGGGTTCGGATAGCGGTCGGTCAGGTCGCGCAGTCTGCGGACCGTTTCGACAACCCCGACCGGCAGCACCGCGTAACCCAGCCGCAACCCGGGTGCCAGCGCCTTGGAGAAGGTGCCGAGGTAGATGACGCGGCCCGCCCGGTCGATACCGTGAAGTGCGGCCAGAGGCGGGCCGGTGAAACGGAATTCGCTGTCGTAATCATCCTCGATGATCCAAGCGCCAGCCCCCTGCGCCCAGTCCAGCAGCGCCAGGCGGCGCGGCATGGAAAGCGTCGCGCCCAGCGGGAACTGGTGGGACGGTGTCAGATAGACCGCCTCGGCCTCGGGCGCGGCAAGAACGCCTGCGGCGGGGTCAAGGCCATCCTGGTCCACCGGCACCGGGATGATTGTCAGCCCAAGGCTTCGAAACAGGTTCAGCGCCTGCGGATAGCAAGGGTCTTCGACCCAGATCCGGCTGTCAGACGGCAGGAGCGCCCGTGCAATCAGCGACAGGGCCGATTGCGTGCCCGATGTGATCATCACCTGATCGATCCCGGCCCGGATGCCGCGCGAGGCTCGCAGATAATCCACGACTTCACGGCGCAAGGACAAGTCACCGAAGGGATCGCCGTAGTGCAGAAACTCCGGCGGCGGGCGCAGCAGCGCCTCGCGGAAGAGGCCGCGCAGATCGCGCAGTGTCTTGTCGTCGACCGTGCCGCCGCCCAGCTTGCCCGGCGCTGGGGGCGTGGGGCCGGTTGGCGCCGGCGCCTGCGGTGCGGTCCCGTGGGCTGAATGCTCGGGAACCTGCGCCGCCACATAGGTTCCGGCGCCAAGCCGCGCATCGACAAAGCCATCGGCCGCCAGCTGTTCATAGGCCGCGACCACGGCACCGCGCGCCAGTTTCAGCCGCTGCGCCAGCTCTCGACTGGGCGGAAGCTTCTGCCCGGGAAGCAGGACTCGCGTCTCGATCAGCCGCCGCAACTCGGCCTGCAGTGCATCGCGGCGCGGACCCGCGGTAGGCAGCACCGGGATCAGTGCGGACCAGTCGGGCGGATTGGTTCGATGTTTCTGCAAATGAGTGGTCCTTTTTGGGTCCAATATTGCCTGCTACTCCGTCGGCAACAAGAGGAGACCCTCCATGACTGACGCCGCAAACCCGACTTATCCCGTCACCACCCGCAACCGCCTCAAGCGCCGGCATGACCGGGGCCACTACGACCATGCCAGCGTTCATGCCATCCTGGATTCAGGGATGCTGTGCCATGTTTCCTATGTCATCGACGCCCAGCCCTATTGCACGCCGACCCTCTACTGGCGCGAGGGCACACGGCTTTACTGGCACGGATCCTCCGCCAGCCGGATGCTCCGTGCTCAGGAAGGCGGCGTGCCGGTCTGCTTGACGATGGCGCATCTCGACGGGCTGGTAATGGCGCGGACGGGGTTTAACCACTCGGCCAACTACCGGTCGGTCATGTGCTTCGGCCAGGCCCATCTGATCGAGGGCGAGGCGAAGGTTGCCGCGCTCCATGCGATGATCGAGCGGTTCTATCCTGGACGGGATGCCGGGCTGCGGCCCTTCTCGGCGCAGGACATCAAGGCCACGACTGTCATCGGGATGGAGATCGAGGAAGCCTCGGCCAAGATCCGCGCGGCAGGGAACCTCGACGAGCCTGAGGACATGGACAACCCCAGCTGGGCCGGTGTGATCCCGGTTGCCTGTGTGATCGGAACGGCGCAACCCTGCCCGAACAATCCGGCACAGCCCATCATGGCGGGAGTGGAGGGCTATGTCGCGGGTTCGCGTCTGGATGACGTGATTTCTGCCGTCGCTTCGCGCTGAACAGCAGCCTGCGGCCCGGTCCATTGCATTCGGAGCGGGGGAACCCCGCATCGCCACCACGTTTCTATACAGGCTCTGCCCAAAGTGGCCGTGATCCTAAGATCGGGGTCTTCACAATGAATTGCTTGTAAACATTTTTTTACCGCTTACGCTCGAAGCCATTGCGGCCGGACATCCGCAACACCGCATCGACGAGTTGCTTCCTTGGAACTTCCAGCCGTCAAGCTGAAACCCAAGTGCCGAAGGGATGCGCGAGGTGTTCCGCGGCACGGTGGACGAGGTCAAATCCTCGGGAAGCCGCGGGTCGGGTCGCCGCCTGCGGATCAGTGCCAAAGGCATGGACACCACCGGTCCCGCCAAGGAGGGCCAGCAGCGCCACTGGGACGAGGCCACGGTCGAGACCATCCTGCGCGATGCCGCCCGTTTCGCCGAGGTGGCGAATGTGCAGATCGATCCCGCGCTGCGGACCCTGTCCCGCAGCTATTTCGAGATGCGCGACGAGAGCTTTGCCGCCATGGGTGAGCGATTGGCGCGCGAGATCGGGGCCAACTTCCGCATCGTCGACGACACGGTCATTCTCTCCCGGCGCAACGCCGACTACACCGCGGCCGTCCGCGCGGCCTGGGGTGACAACCTGCACAGCTGGGACATTGCCTCGCAGCTTGGGCGGCCGCAGTTCAGCGGGGTCCGGGCGCGCTGGTATGATGTCGAGAAGACCGGCTGGCAGGTGGTGGAGCGCGCCACAGGGCTGGATGTCCGCGCAGTCCATTCCGGGCGCCTGTCGCTGGCGGGGCAAACCGAGGCCGTCCAGCAGACCGACAGCGATGCGGCCACGGCCGAGCGCGACGCGGGCGAAGGCTCTGTCGTGATCGAGGGCAATACCGCCGCCATCCCCGATGGGCTCTGCATCGTCTC
>JAUIDM010000416.1 GCA_030428915.1 Alphaproteobacteria bacterium
TCCACGGTATAGATCTCCCCGCCCTCCCTGCCGCTGCAAGAAGGGAAAAGTGGCAGGATTTTACTCCGCCCGCAGCGAGACTATCCCGCCGCTACCATGGCCTAATTTTGCACCGCCGTTTCCAGCTACATCGTTCTGGGCGATCAGGCCTACCGCGGATACCCGTCGGACTTTGCTTTTTTCGGGCAGGGCTACGTCTTCTGGGTGATCTCCTTTGAGTTCGTGCTTTTCGCCTGCCTCGCGCTGATCTACTTCGTTCTCCTGCACAAGACGAACTTCGGGCGAGCGGTTTATGCGATCGGAAACAACGCCGTCGGCGCGGAGTTCTCCGGTATCCGGGTCGCCCGCGTGAAGTTCATCCTCTTTCTGCTGACGGGGCTTATGTCTGGCGTGGCCGCCATCTGCCTGACGTCGCGGCTGGCCTCGACACGTCCGTCAATCGCGGTCGGATGGGAGCTGGAGATTGTCACGATGGTGGTTCTTGGTGGTGTGAACATCCTCGGCGGGTCGGGCTCGATCCCGGGCGTGGTGATCGCCGCCTTCGTGATGGGTCTGGTGACGTTCGGTCTGGGCCTGTTGAACGTGCCCGGCATCGTGATGTCCATCGTCATCGGAGCGCTGCTGATCGGCGTGATCGCGTTGCCACGTCTTTGGGAGAATTGGCGCATGCAGGCAGCAAAGCGGTAGGTCAGGAGAGAGCGACATGGAGAAATACGCCTTCAAGATGCACCTCAATCCCGGTGCGAAGGACGAATACAAGAAACGCCATGACGAGATATGGCCCGACCTTGTCGCGCTTCTGAAAAATGCGGGGGTCTCGGACTATTCGATCCACCTCGACGAGGAGACAAACGTCCTTTTCGGTGTGCTTTGGCGGACGGATGATCACAAGATGGACGATCTTCCCTCCCATGAGATCATGAAAAAATGGTGGGCGCATATGGCCGACATCATGGAAACGCATGACGACAACGCGCCGGTCGCCGTAGCTCTCACCCCTGTCTTTCATATGCCATGACAGGCGCGCATGTAGCCGTCATCGATATCGGCAAGACGAACGCGAAACTCGCGGTCGTGCGCCGTTCTGATCTTTCGGAAATCGCCGTTGTCACGCGGCCCAACACCGTTTTGCCCGGTCCGCCCTATCCGCATTTCGACGTTGACGGGCATTGGGATTTCATTCTTGACGGCCTGACGCGCTTCCATGCCGAACATGGGCTGGGCGCGATCACGATCACCACGCATGGCGCTGCCGCTGCGTTGCTCGCCAAAGACGGCTCCCTCGCGGCACCTGTTCTCGACTATGAACACACGGGGCCTGACAGTTGCGCGAAGGAATATGATGCGCTCCGCCCGCCATTTTCCGAGACCGGGTCCCCCCGCCTGTCCATGGGGCTCAATCTCGGCGCGCAACTCCACTGGCAGTTTCTCACCGATCCGGCGCTTCTCGACCGGGTGGCGCATGTCGTGACCTATCCGCAATTCTGGACGCATCGCCTGACAGGAGTCTTTGCCACCGACGTGACGTCGCTGGGGTGCCACACGGATCTCTGGAACCCATATGAAGGCCGGTTTTCCGCGCTGCCAAAGTCACTTGGCATCGCGGACAAGATCGCGCCGCCACGCATGCCCAGCGATGTTCTGGGAACGGTCACCGCCGAAATCGCCCGCCGCACCGGACTGAGCGCGGATACGCCGGTCCTTTGTGGTATCCACGATTCCAATGCGTCGCTGCTGTCGCACCGTGTGACGCGCAAACCGCCCTTCAGCGTGGTCTCGACGGGCACATGGGTGATCGCAATGGCCGTGGGCGGCAAATCCGTGACCTTGGACCCTGCGCGCGACACGCTGGTAAACGTAAACGCATTCGGTAACGCCGTGCCATCGGCGCGCTTCATGGGGGGGCGGGAGCACGATCTTCTTCTCCCGGGGCCATCGGTGGATGCGAATGAAGCCGAGATGCGAGAGATTCTGACCCATCGCAGGATGCTGCTACCGGCCATTGTCCCCGAAACCGGCCCATTCGCCGGCATGACCTCGCACTGGATTGGCGACGAGCCGCCCGTTGGGTCAGGGCAGCGGAGCGCTGCGGTCGGCTTCTATCTGGCGCTGGTCACGGCGCATTGTCTTGATCTGATCGGGCATGTGGGCCCAGTCATTGTTGAAGGCCCGTTTGCCCGCAACAAACCCTACCTCACGATGCTTGAAGTCGTATCCGCGTCGTCCGTGATTCCGACGGCCAGCACGACTGGAACAAGCGAAGGCGCCGCCCTGCTCGTCGCGGCTCAGGGGTCTCAAGAACGCGAGATTCCAGCTCGTCCAATCCGAGAAGACCCGTTGAAGGGCCTTTGCATTGGCTATGCATCGGAGTGGAATGCTGCCGTAAAGGCCATTTGATCGGAACACGTCCGCTTCGGGTGCGCACCAGACCTTCCCAGCGGGCTCACCTCGACGTACGTGCAAGGCCAAATCTTACATGGTTTCCGGGCCGAGAAGCATCAGGAGCGCGCGCCCAACCGCGCCGCGAACGCATTCGATATGCCTCATAAATCCGAGAAACATCTTGGTGGATACATCCACCTTCCGGCTACATGCTTGATTTAAATGGTGCCCCCACACGGACTCGAACCGCGGACCTACTGATTACAAATCAGTTGCTCTACCAGCTGAGCTATAGGGGCTCCGGAGGCGTGATTACTGAGTGTCGCGCGGCTGTGCAAGAGGCAATCTGGCGAAATTTTGCGATTTGCGATTGTCCTCCAAACACGGTTTCCATCGCCGCGCGTGGGGGTATACTGCGCTCAGACAGCGAGAAAACCGAAAACAGATGCAGGTTGTCCTACACGCAGGCCTTCACGAGACTGACAGCGACCGGCTGTTCAAGACGCTCTTGCGCAACCGAGAGGCGCTTCGGGCAGACGGGATCGCGATTCCGGGGCCGGGCAAGTATCGACAGTTGATGTCGGAGATGCTGAACGCCTTGGGGGACGCGCCGCCTGCGCCTGCGTCGCGCGAGGTGTTGCTGGACAGTATCCTTGACGAGGACACAGGTCACGTGGATCGGATGATCCTGTCGCATGAGAACCTGTTTTCGGTACCCAAGATCGCATTTCAGGGTGGGGTGGTATACCGCAAAGCGGAGCACCGTCTGCGCACCCTGCGGGATATCTTCGCGCGGGATTCGGTCGAGATTTTCATCGGGCTGCGCAATCCTGCGACGTTCCTGCCCGCGCTTCTCAAGGCGACACCG
>JAUIDM010000417.1 GCA_030428915.1 Alphaproteobacteria bacterium
ATGTGATCGGCCTGTTGACCGCTGTACTGGGGGCGACAATGGCCGTCCCGTTGGCCGTCGATTTCGCCTATGACAATGGCCACTGGCAGCCTTTCGCGCAAAGCGCGCTGGTCACGACACTGGTGGGTGGTCTGATGGCCCTGGCCTGCGCCAACCGGGTCGGGCCAGGATTGTCGCTGCAGCAAACCTTCCTGATGGCCACCGGTGTATGGGTGGTTCTGCCGCTGTTCGGGGCATTGCCCTTCCTCTTCGGAGCGACCGCCGCGCGGCCCGTCGATGCGGTGTTCGAGGCGATGTCGGGCCTGACCACGACCGGCTCTACCGTCTTCATCGGGCTCGACCTTATGCCCGAAGGGCTCTTGCTGTGGCGATCCATGCTTCAGTGGTTCGGCGGCGTCGGAATCATCATCGTGGCGATGGTGTTTCTGCCCGAACTACGGGTTGGCGGCATGCAGATTTTCCGGTCCGAAGCCTTCGATACCGGCGGCAAGATTCTGCCGCGCGCGGCCGAGATCGCGTCACAGATCATGGGAATATACGTCGGGCTGACCATCACCTGCACGATTGCCTATCTCGGTGTCGGAATGACGGGCTTTGACGCGGTGAACCACGCGCTGACCACGATGTCGACCGGTGGCTTTTCGACAACCGATGCGTCGTTCGGACGCTACCAGGGCGTGCCCGAATACGTTGCGTCCGTGTTCATGATGCTCGCCAGCCTTCCCTTCGTGCGCTACGTTCAGTTCTTCGCCGGGTCTGGCCGGCCGATGTGGCGGGACGTCCAGGTCCGTGGGTTCGTCTGGACCGTGGCCGTTCTAGTGGGCGTGGTCACCCTGTACCGGATTCTGGTGAACGACGATCACGCCGAACATGCTTTCCGCGAGGCAGTATTCAACGTGACCTCGATCATCACCGGTACGGGCTATGCCAGTGTTGACTATCAACTCTGGGGATCGTTCGCCATGGTGCTGTTCTTCTTCATCGGCCTGATCGGTGGCTGCGCCGGATCAACCTGCTGTTCGGTCAAGATCTTCCGCTACCAATTGCTGATCGCTGCAGTGCGCGCCCAGATCCGCCGCATCCACTCGCCGAACGGGGTGTTTTCCCCCCGTTACGCCGGACAGCCGGTGACCGAAGAGGTCCTGTCCTCGGTCATGAGTTTTCTTGGCCTCTTCGTCGTCAGCCTTGGCCTGATCGCGGTATCGCTGGCATTGACCGGGCTTGATTTCACGACTTCGATTTCTGGCGCTGCGACGGCGATTGCCAATATCGGGCCGGGGCTGGGCGCGATCATCGGCCCGGCCGGGAACTTCGCGGCCATCAACGATGCCGCGAAGTGGATCCTGACCGCGGCGATGCTGCTCGGCCGTCTTGAGCTTCTCGTGGTACTCGTCCTCTTTCTGCCGCGGTTCTGGCGGGCCTGAGGCCCGTCAGTTCCAGCAAGAAACCAGCACCGCCAGGTCACGGCCAAGAAGCGTGATATCCTCCGGCGCAAGGGCGGGGGAGGATTGCGCCACAGACGTGGAAGAGACCAGCCCGGCCGCCGCAAGCGCCGCCTCGATCGCCATTCCGTCCAGGGCGATGCCGACATCCTCCGGCAGGACCCGGCCCGCGTCGTCCCCGCGCGGCAGAAGCATGCCGATGACATCGCCGCTCGGATCAATGACGGCCGCGCCCGCATCACCGTCGAGTGTCTTGACCATCAACCGGGTCAGGTTCTCCTCACCGCCCAGGCCACGTGTATCGGCCATCGTGCCGAAGGTCATCACCGCGGTGTCCAGCGCGTCGCCGTATGAAAAGCCCGCGACGGCGACCTCGGAATTGATCCGGCCCGCGCCGAAGCGTGCATGGGTCCGGGGGGCGAGCGCCGCGCGCGGTTTCAAGACCGCAAGGCCGGTTGCGTCATCGTGATAGGCCAGTTCGGCCTCGGTCCCGCCGTCAAGCGTAAGGCGCCCGCAACCGGCAATCACATCATCGGTCGTCGCGACCAACCCGCCAGAGCTGACATAGAAGCCCGAGCGCGAGCGTTCTGGCCGTCGCACTTCGAGCCCGGCCATCAGGTTGGCATGATCCTCGGCCAGAGGTTCGCCAAGCCCCTCATCCAGAACGGTGTTGCCCGTAGGGCGGAACGCGGCTTTCATCGCCTCGACCACGCGCGCGCCCATCTCACTTTCGGAGGCGGGCCAGACCAGAGTGAAGCCCTTGATCATCCCGTTCGCGAGTTCGGCCTGCGTGTAGGATTGGACTCGGTCGTTCTGGCCTGTCAGCATGAATGATGTGGCCGCCAACCGCCGCTCGCCGCTGACGGGCACGATCTCCAGCGTCTGCATGATGTCGTAGAGCCCCGAAAGCGTCGCCTGATCGCCCTTCTGGGATATGAGCAGGGCACGGAAGCCCGAGCCGTCCTTTTCACGGTACTGCACGAAGGGCGGCTGGTAGCGGTCGAACTCGACCAGCGCCATGGGCAAGGTGATCTCGATCCCCGCCTCGGCCTCGCTCACCGTTTCAAAGCCAAAGGCCGCCTGATCCTCGCGATAGGCGGCCATCAATTCTGCGCGCTGCGCGGTCGTGAGGATGCCCGACGGCTCGTAACCGCGCGCGGTCTGCCATGCGCCCATCGACCGCCGGGTGCCCGCGCCGAACGCGCCGTCGATGGCACCCTGATAGAACCCTTCCCATTGCAGTGCACGTTGCAGATCTTGCCGTTCCTCTGCCAGAAGAAGGGCCTCGGACCGGCGTGCCTGTGTCGGCGTCTCATCGGGCAGGGTCGTGGGCAGGGCAGGGGACAGGGTAGGCGTCTCCGTATCAGGTGCCTCGGGTGCAGGCAGGGTAACGGTTCCGCCGATGGGCCAGAACTGGCTCCGGAAGCGGGCACCCGTGGCGATGTAGCTGTCTGCGGGGATCAGGCGTTCGCTCTTCAGCAGGGCAAGCTGCCGCTCGGCCTCTTGCGGGGTGAATGGCCCAAGCACGACGGCATACCAGCCGGTCGTCATCGCAAAGCCGTTCACATTCGGGAACACGCCGGAATAGGCCCGCGCCCGTTCCTCGCCCTCGCGCAGAGAGGGCTGGGCCTCGATCTGCACCCATGTATCCTGCGCCGAGGCCATGCTGGCCGCAATCATCATCACCAATCCGGCCAGAAAGCCCGCAATCCGCATCTGCCAAAACCCTTCGACGTTTCTTATCGGAACGCATTCCGCCCCGAACCTA
>JAUIDM010000418.1 GCA_030428915.1 Alphaproteobacteria bacterium
TCATACCAGGGCGTCTCCACGCCTCCCGGATCGCCCCCGGTGATGCTGAAGGTCAGCCCATCGCCATCGGCATCGCTGGCCGAGACAGTGCCGAGCACGGTCGCATCCGCAGCCCCTTCGGCATAGGTGAAGCTGTAGGTGGGGTTGCCGCCGCCGTCGGTGGCGTTGGTGCCGGTGAAGACCGGGGCGGCGTTTTCCACCACTATGTTGGTCTCGTCCAACGTAACCGTTGTCGAAGTGGCGGTGATACCGTCAGACGCCAGGACGGTCAAAACATGTGTGTTCGGAGTGCTTTCAAAATCGTTAGCGAGGCCCGCTGCTCCGGTTGCCGTAAGTGTAATGTTTCCTGTCGAGCTATCAATTGCAAACCAGCCGTTGGAATTTCCAGACACGATCGTGAACGTGATGGTATCTTGGTCTGCGTCTGTTGCAGAAACAGTCCCAAGCAATGTGCCGGCCTCCCTATTTTCAGGGTACTCAAAAGAGTAGGCCGCCCCAGAATTTGTGTTTGTGAATGACGGTGCGGAGTTGCTCGCCGGGAAGGCCGTCTCGAGGGCTGTCGCCAGCGCCGTGAGTTCATTCGCCCCGAAGTTTGCGCTTCCGTCGGTTCCATCCGTTGCAACTCGTCCAAGTAGCGTTGACTCTTTACCGGGCAGAGCAAGGATATAGGTCTTCAGTCGTCCAGCGGTTAGCGGAAAGCCGTCATTGATGGTGGTCGCTCCGAATACAATACCAAAATAAGTGATGCCACCGCCAGTATCGTTGTCAACCCAGTTCAGTGAACCTTGGACACTAATCGACGCCTTGTCGCTAAAGTTGATTTTCAGAAAGACATCTGTGTCATTTCCTTGAGTTCCTGTTGAGTCGCCCCAAGCCGAATATGGCTGGCTCATGATCACGCTTGTTATGTTCAAATCAGAAAATGTTGTCGCACCATCATTGCGGTTGGCGTTAGGTGCATCATATTCCGCAACCACACCAGACTGAAATAAAGCCGACACTTGTGCGCTCGCAGTCGATGCCAAGGTTAGCATGGAGCCAATGAAAATAAGAACGAAAAGGATTGGGCTCAGGCGCCTATTTGCCAAATCAGTGTTGTATTCGCGCATATCAATTCTTCTTATTGCGTGGCGGTCGTTGGGTGTCGCTGAGGCTCGTTGAAGTGTGGAAATCAGCGGCTGCACAATCTACGCGCGGCCCGGGTCGCAAGATCGCGAAGGAGTTCGCCGTTCATGCGAACGGCCAGCAACGTCACGGTCCCGATGTCTTTGATCGCAATTCCGAACATGTCTCCGCCCTCCCTGCTCGCGTGCGGCAGACGAGGGAGAGCAAAGGTTTCAAATTCGATCTATCTGACCGAATTAGGTATGTGGACAAAGCGAAGCGTCGCTGGTCGGATTCGCACATGTCTGTCCACAATTCTGTCCACAATCCGAAGATATCCACGGTTTGATGCACAGAAATCTTCCATGCGATTTGGGGGTTTTGCGATCGTGGAGAGCGCCTCGGAACACGGGGTGATGCGAGCGTGCGACTTTCCCGCATCGAACGGATCATAGCCTTAAGGGTATGTGGATGACACTTTGGTTGGTTTGGCTGTGCTTGTCCGATGTCTTGAATTCGGGTCGGAGATACTGGGGTCGCAGGTGCCTATATGGTCTGAATTCGCTTTTTCGTTGAAACGGGACGGCTGCCGGAATTGAGGCCGCTTTTCCTCAATCAAGGCGCTGTGTGGCGGGGTCGTGCCGGAGTTTGGGGGCGCGGTGCCCTCGTTCTGACGTACGACGAGACCACGACCGCTCCGGATCCCCCGGGCGGGGTTCCCGGAGAACTGCACCGAGGAATGAGGCGCCCGCGCGTCGACCCCCCGCCTAAGAAATTTAGGCGAGGGGTCTGCGAGCGGGGGGCGGCCGGAAGCCGCCCAAATGAAATCAATGGCTTGCGCCGGGGGCGCGGCCGCCAAACCTGACCAGAGGGTTAAGATCCTAAAATTCTTAGGACCCGTCCCCTCCGGTCACGGCCGAAGCCCGGTCCTACTCGGCCGCCTCGGCATAGGCCTCCAGCGGCGGGCAGGTGCACACCAGGTGCCGGTCGCCCCAGACGTTGTCGACGCGGCCGACCGGCGGCCAGTACTTGTCGATCCGGAAGGCGCCCGCCGGGAAGCAGGCCACCTCGCGCGAGTAGGCGCGGTCCCAGTCGCCGACGAGGTCCTCGACGGTGTGCGGCGCGTGGCGCAGGGGGCTCGCCTCGATGGCGATGCGGCCCTCTTCCACCTCTGCGATCTCGGCGCGGATCGCCAGCATCGCGTCGCAGAACCGGTCCAGTTCGGCCTTCGTCTCGGACTCGGTCGGCTCGACCATCAGCGTGCCGGCCACCGGCCAGCTCATCGTCGGCGCGTGGAAGCCGTTGTCGATCAGGCGCTTGGCGATGTCGTCCACGGTCACACCGGTGGTTTCGGTCAGGCCCCGGATGTCGAGGATGCACTCGTGCGCGACCCGCCCCTTGCGGCCCCGGTAGAGGATCGGAAAGGCCTCGGCCAGCCGGGCGGCGATGTAGTTCGCGTTCAGGATCGCCACCTTGGTTGCCTGCGTCAGGCCGGCCCCGCCCATCATCAGGCAATAGGCCCAGGAGATCGGCAGGATCGAGGCCGAGCCCCAGGGCGCCGCGCTGACCGGTCCCTCGGTGCCGCCGGTCTCGGGGTGGCCCGGCAGGTAGGGCGCGAGATGCGCCTTGACGCCGATCGGGCCCATCCCCGGCCCGCCGCCGCCATGCGGGATGCAGAAGGTCTTGTGCAGGTTCAGGTGGCTGACATCCGCGCCGATCTCGCCCGGTTTCACCAGGCCGACCAGCGCGTTCAGGTTCGCCCCGTCGAGGTAGACCTGCCCGCCGTGCTCATGGGTGATCCGGCAGACCTCGCGCACGGTGTCCTCGAAGACGCCGTGGGTCGAGGGGTAGGTGATCATGCAGGCGGCCAGCCGGTCGCCCGCCGCCGCCGCGCGCGCGCGGAAGTCGTCGAGATCGATGTCGCCGTTGTCGGCGGACTTCACCACGACCACCTCCATCCCGGCCATCTGGGCGCTGGCGGGGTTGGTGCCATGCGCCGAAACCGGGATCAGGCAGACCTTGCGCTGGTGGTCACCGCGCGCCCGGTGCCAGGCGGCGATGGTCAGGAGGCCCGCGTATTCCCCCTGCG
>JAUIDM010000419.1 GCA_030428915.1 Alphaproteobacteria bacterium
AACCGGGCCTGACGGAGGAGAATATCCAGTCCCGACTGCGTGGGCTGATGCTGATGGCTTTGTCGAACAAGTTCGGCGGGATGCTCTTGACCACCGGCAACAAGTCAGAGGTGGCAGTGGGTTATGCCACGATCTACGGCGACATGGCGGGGGGCTATAACCCGCTGAAGGATCTTTACAAGATGCGGGTCTTCGAGACCTGCCGCTGGCGCAATGCCAATCACCGCGACTGGATGATGGGGCCTGCGGGCGAGGTCATTCCGCCCCGCGTTATCGACAAGCCGCCTTCGGCGGAACTCAGGCCCGACCAGAAGGACGAAGACAGCCTGCCGCCCTATGCGGTGCTCGATGCGATCCTCGAACGGCTGGTCGATCGCGACCAATCCGTGGCGGAAGTGGTGGAGGCAGGGTTTGACCGCGACATGGTGAAGAAGGTGGAACGGCTTGTTTATCTCAGCGAATACAAGCGGTTCCAGTCCGCGCCCGGGCCGCGACTGACGCGCAAGGCCTTCTGGCTCGACCGGCGTTATCCGATCGTGAATCGTTGGAGGGACGAGGGGCAGCGTCAACCTTGATTGAATGGACAGTCAGAATAATTCTTGCGCGAATCTGCGGCGCAATTCACGATCTGGCGTCCATACAAGGGAGACGTCCATGAAGACGCATTTGGTAACTGGGCTAATCGCGGCGCTGCTCGGGTCGGGTTCGGCACATGCCGAAACGACGCTGCGGATAATGAGCTACAATATCTGGGGCGGTGGCGGCAACGAGGGCAAGGGCGTCGAGGAAACCGTCGCTGTGCTTCAGGCCGCCAATGCCGACATCATCGGAATGCAGGAAACCCGGCTGGAGCCCGAGGACTGCACCGCCGAAAGCTGCGCGGCGGTGGGGGAGTCGGTGGCGAAGGCGATCGCCGAGGCGATGGGCTATTACTACTATGACCAGACCCAGGAAAATGTCGCACTCTGGGCCAATGCGATCCTGTCGCGCTATCCGATCGGGGCGGCCACCGGGAATGACCTCGGCGTGCCGATCGACGTGGATGGGGTGACGGTCTGGGCCTTCAACATCCACCTTGATGACGAACCCTATCAGCCTTACCAGCTTCTTGGCATCGAATACGGTCCCGCACCCTTCATCAAAACCGAGGCCGAGGCACAGGACTGGGCGAACCAGACGCGCGGGCCGGCGATGGATCTACTCTTCGAGGACATGCAGGCGGCAGAGGGGGCGTCGGCGGTTTTCGTCTTCGGCGATTTCAACGAACCATCGGAACATGACTGGACCGATGCCGCCGTTGCCGCGGGGCAGCAGCCCGTGAAGGTCGAATGGCCGACCACCCGGCGCCTGTCCGAGGCGGGCTTTGTCGACACCTACCGCGCGGCCAATCCCGACCCGGTCGCGAAGCCTGCCTACACCTGGACCCCGCAGGGCGACGAAGCGGACCCCGAGGATCATCACGACCGCATCGACTTTGCCTTTGCCAGGGCGGAGGGTCTTGAGGTCAAAGGTGCCTGGATCGTCGGCGAGACCGGTCCGCGTAGCGACCTTGCTGTCGATCCCTGGCCTTCGGATCACCGCGCGACCCTGGCGGAAGTGTCGTTCTGACTGGACAGGGCGGCGGGACGGGCCGACACTTGGCCGATGGCCAACAAGACCGTCCCGACCGCCCTGTCCGTTCGCGATTTCATCGCCGGGGTCGAACCGTCCGCCCGCCGGGATGACGCAATCCGCCTCGATGCGCTCTTTCGGGAGGTGACGGGGTTCAATCCGGTCATGTGGGGCCCCTCGATCATCGGCTATGGCCGCTATCATTACCGGTATGCGACGGGCCGCGAAGGCGATTTTCTTGCCACCGGCTTTTCGCCGCGCAAATCGGCGCTGACGATCTATATCATGCCGGGCTATGCCGATTTCGGGCCGATCCTGAAGAATCTGGGCAAGCACAAGACCGGAAAGTCCTGCCTGTACATCAACAAGCTCGCCGATATCGACGCGGCGGTGCTGAAACGGCTGGTCCGGGCGGGGCTCGCCGATCTGGCGGATCACTGGCCGGTCGAGGCCACCTGAGCGCACCATCTGTGCGCCGCGGAACAGGGTCCGTTCGGGATTGCGGGAAACCCATTCCGCCGTCGATGCGTTAATATCCAACAGCGCAAATTCAGGAGAGTGCAATGCCCGGACCAAATATCGCCGTCATTTTCTATTCGACCTACGGCACCAACCACGCCGTGGCCGAGAGCGCCGCAGAGGCGGCTCGTAAAGCGGGTGCCGAGGTGCGTCTGCTCCGCGTGCGCGAGACGGCGCCAGACGACGTGGTGAAGGGGCAGGACGCGTGGAAGGACCAGGCCGAGAAGATGGCCGACATCCCGGTCGCCAGCCATGACGACATGACCTGGGCCGACGGCTATTTCATTTCGGCCCCCACGCGCTACGGCGTCTCTGCAAGCCAGCTTCGCGCCTTTATCGACACGCTGGGTCCGCTCTGGATGGAGGGGAAGCTTGCCAACAAGACCTTCACCGCGACGACCAGCGCGCAGAACGCCCATGGCGGGCAGGAGGCGACGCTGCTGTCGCTTTACACGACCGCGATGCACTGGGGTGCGGTTCTGGTGCCGCCCGGCTATACCGACCAGTCGATCTTCGATGCGGGCGGCAACCCCTACGGCTATTCCGCCAATGCGGGCGGGTTTGACGACAAGGGCAAAGCGGCGGTCGCGCATCAGGCGAAACGGCTGGTCGAGATGACGGCGAAGCTGAAAGGCTGACGGTCAGACCGGTTCCACCGGACAGTCCCGGATCAGCCGCCGAAAATCCGCGCGGCGGCAAAGCTCCGTCGCCTCGGTCATCACCGCGGCCGAGGCGGCGGCCATGCCCTCCTGCAGGGCGCGGCTCACGTTGCGGTTCGTGGCGAGCGCCAGCGTGAAGGCGGCGAGGAAGCTGTCGCCGGCGCCAACCTTGCTTTTCACCGGTACTTCGGCGGCCTTCGCGAACCAGCGTTCGCCCCCGGTGGCGAGCACGGAGCCGTCCGCCCCCCGCGCGATGACCACGATGCGGGCTGCGCCCCGGCGCACCAGATCCTCGGCGAAATCGGCGCTGTCGCCGCGCGTCTTCAGGTGGCCGCCCGCAAGCGCTTCGGCCTCAGCCTCGTCCATGCGCAGGACATGGGCAGGGCGGGCAGGGTCGGCA
>JAUIDM010000038.1 GCA_030428915.1 Alphaproteobacteria bacterium
GGGCGGCACGAAAGGAAGAGCTATGAAACTCGCAATCATCGGAAATGGCAACGTGGGCGGTGGACTGGCAGGCGCCCTGTCCGGTGCCGGCCATGCTGCTACCGCTTACGGAAAAGACGACGACCTTGCAGCAGCGGTTGGCGATGCAGACCTTGTGATCCTCGCCACTCCGTTCGACGCAGCCGATCAGCTGTCCCGGCAGATCGACTTTTCGGGCAAGATCGTCGTTGACGTCTCGAACCCCATCACTTCCGACTTCTCTGGACTGAAAATCGGACACGACAGCTCAGCCGCCGAGAGCATTCAAGCGCTGGTGCCTGGTGCGAAAGTGGTTAAGGCCTTTAATACGGTCTTCGCCCAGCATTACGGTACCGATCTCAAGATAGCTGGGACGCCGATCCAGACCTATGTCGCTGCCGACGACGAAGCGGCGCGCGATACAGTGATGGCACTGGCCGCAGATATCGGCCTCTCCCCCATCAATGCCGGACCGCTTAAGAACGCCCGCTACCTTGAACCGCTCGGCTTCATGAACATCCAGTTCGGCTACGTGCTCGGCCTCGGCACGGCCATCGCGCCAAACTGGCAGGGCGTCTGATCAGTCAAAACGAGCCGCAAGAAGCCCTCAAGGCTGCGTATTCCCGCTCGGAAGCGCGCGTGCGTGCCATTCGCCTAAGCCAAAATCCCGCGCCTGCACCCCTCACGGGGTCCGGTACAAACCCTTGCAAACCATATCACCTGAAGGACCACAACAATGTCTCGCATTCTGACCATGACCTCGGCGTTCGCCCTTGTGGCGTCGCTCGGGCTCGCTCTTGCCGCGCCGGCCGCCGCGCAGGACATCAGCGAAGCTCCCTCGACCGTTGGAGCCACCTATGTCGCGGAATCCGCCACCGAGGCGCTCGCCCCCGGCGAGAAGATCGAGAAGCTTTTCACCAAGAACGTCACGCAGGACTATGTTCTGCAACGCCTGACAGACCGCGTGTACTTCTTCCAGCGGCAGTTCTACGGCACGATCTTCTATGTTGGCGATGAAGGCGTGCTCGTGTTCGACGCCCTGGAAGGCCGCAGCGCCGCGGTCGAGGCCGCAATCGATGCGGTCACGGACCTGCCGATCACCGCGATCCTCTACAGCCACGACCATGCCGATCACATCGCAGGTGCCGCCGAGCTTATCGAAGCCAACCCGGGCGTCCGCGTGATCGCGACGCAGGCCACCGTCGACCTGATGGATCGCCTTGGCTCAAAACTGCCGCGCCCGACAGAGGTGATCGCGGCGGATGCAGACGGCTTCGCCTTCGAAGACCTGACCGTCCGGGTGGCCGCTTTCGGCTCTGACGCGCATGCGCATGACCATGCGGCCTACGTTCTGGAAGGGACCGGCGTTGTCCATGTGCCGGACGTCATCAACCCCGATCAGCCGCCGTTCTGGTCCTTCGCCGGGGCCGAGGGCTATCTTGGTTACCGCGATCTGATCGACCAGATCGACGCGCTGGAATGGGATTACCTTTCGGGCGGCCATGGTAACGTGGGCTCGCGGGACGACGTTGCCTTCTATCGGCAATACCTCGATGACCTCGAAGCTGCCGTTGGAGAGGCTCTTGGCAACGTGCCGTGGGGCGCCGGTGTCGAAGATCCGGCCAGCCTGAATGCCCATACGGCCTACCTGTCAGGCTGGATCGCCGAGATCGGAAAATACGCGACGGACAAGCTGCGGCCGGAGTATGGTGAATATTATGGCTTCGAGTACTCGGCGCCAAAGAACGCGGAACTGGTGGGCATGTATCTTTTCTCCTACCGCTGATTTCACGGCACGTCGGGCAGTCGCTCGGCGTGCCATTCCGAAACGGTTTGCTAGCGAAAGGCTACCGATATGCCCATGACCCGCACTCTGGACGACCTGAAAGCCAGCCTGTCTCCCTCCGACCGAATGCCGCTGGTTTTCCTGGGCCACGGCAGCCCGATGAATGCGATCGAGGACACGACGTTCAGCCGGGCATGGACAGCACTCGGCAAGACGCTGCCCCGGCCCAGGGCGATCCTTGTTGTTTCGGCCCACTGGATGACGCGCGGCACGACGCTGGTCGACGTTTCGGAAATGCCGAAGACGATCCACGATTTCTACGGCTTCCCCGATGCCCTGTATGCCCAGCAGTATCCGGCTTCCGGTGATCCGGACCTCGCCCGCGAAGTTGTTACATTGCTCGCCAGCCATCATGCTGAGGAGGATGACAGCTGGGGCCTCGACCATGGCGCATGGACCGTTCTTAAATTCCTCTATCCCGGCGCTGACGTCCCGGTGTTTCAGGTCTCGATCGACATGGGGCGCGGCCTCGATTACCAGCTTGAGATCGGCAAAACCCTGTCCGAGCTGCGCGATCGGGGTGTGCTGATCCTCGGGTCGGGCAATGTCGTTCACAACCTCGGTGCGGTGAAATGGGCCGCCAACAGCACTCCGCACGATTTTGCACTTGAGTTCGACACCCTGTTTGCGGACCGTCTGACAGACCGGAACTTTGCCGCACTTGCCGACCGTCAGGGACTTGGGCAGCTATTGCGGATCGCCCATCCCACCGTCGATCACTACATGCCTGCGCTGACAATCGCGGGGGCATCCGACGCGCGGGACAACCTGACGTTCATGACCGACACAATCGATCTCGGCTCGATCTCCATGCGGTCTTTTGTGTTCCACGCCGATTGAAGAGAAAGGACGCTTTTAGGCCTAGAGTCAGCAACCGGTTCGGCAGACCTGTCGTCCTTTTCCCAAGATGCTGCACGTTTCTTCAACGCCAGGTTCCGCACGCACCACCAGCGAATGGTGAGATTCCGACGCGTGGCCGCAACGGGCCGCACACCTTATTCCGAAATGAACCGGCTCACCATCCCGACCTCCTGCTGGCGCATCAGTTTCCAGGCCGTCTCCATGTGATCGTGCATGATCGCCCGGGCGGCTTCCGCGTTGCCATCGCGCAAGGCGATCACGAGTTGCCGCTGGTGGTCTCGGCCCTGCTTCCAAAGCTCGACATTCGGAGGGGAATAGAGTCGCCGATAGACGGTCAAATCTGACAGCAGGCTCACCATGAAATCGATCACGAACCCAAGCAGAGGGTTCTTTGCCTGCGCGGCCAGGATCGCGTGAAAACACAACGAGGCGACGTGCTGTTCGCGTTCTTCGTTCAGTGTCTTGGCGGGTTCGGAATACGCGGCGATATTGGCCTCAAGCTGTTCCAGTACGTCTGCGGACAGTTTTCCTGCCAGCGACGCGGCGAGTTCGGGTTCCAGCGTCAGCCGCAACTGGTAGATGTCGCCGATGGTCAGATCTTTGAAATAGAAGTAATTTCCCAGGAGTGCCTTTGCGCGCTGACGGCTGACTTCGTGCACGAAACTACCGCCACCTGGGCCAGTTCGGGTCTTGATCAACCCCTGCGCTTCAAGCACGCGCATGGCCTCCCGGATGGTGCCTTTGGCCATACCAAAACGTTCGATCAGCTCTGCCTCGCCGGGCAGACGGTCCCCAGCCTGCAAGCCCTGTTCGACGACCCAATTCTTGATCGCCTCGGCGATCTGCACGGGGCGGCTGAGTTTTGGTTCAGTCCTGGAGCGGGTGGTGGCAGGCGGCAAGCTGGTCGTCTCCCATTGGGGTCAGTTCGGGCACGGTCGTTCGGCATATGTCCGACGCCCGGGGGCAACGCCCGGCGAAGGCGCATCCCGGTGGAGGATTGAGTGGATCGGGCAGTTCCGTTCCCTTCTGCTCGGGCGCCTTGAGCGGTTTGCCGACCACTGGCGCACTGTCTGCAAGCAGTTTTGTATAGGGGTGCCGGGGGTTTGCAAAGATACTCTCGGCTTTGCCGATTTCGACTACCGACCCGAAGTAGAGCACGATGATCCGGTCGCTTACCGCCTCTACCACCGCCAGGTCATGGGTGATGAACAGATAGGTCAGCCCGAATTTTGTCTTCAGATCGGCCAGGAGGTTCAGCACCTGCGCCTGCACCGAAACGTCCAGCGCCGATACGGGCTCATCCAGAATTATGATCGCGGGGTCGGCGGCCAGCGCACGGGCGATACCGATCCGCTGTGCCTGCCCTCCGGAAAACTCGTGCGGGTACCGGTCAAGGAATTCGTCGCGCAGGTTCACACTGGCAAAGATCTCGCGGATCCGCCGGTCGCGTTCGACATTCGACATTCGATGAAGCCGTTTCAGCGGGGCTTCCATGACCTGCCGAATGGTCTTGCGCGGGTTTAGAGAACTTTGAGGGTCCTGGAAAACGTATTGGATCAGCTTGCCGAATTGCGCCGGGTCTGCATTGTCGAGCGGTCTGCCCCCTATCTCTATCGCGCCTTCGGACGGCTCCAGAAGGCCGGCAAGCATCCGCGCCAGCGTGGACTTGCCACAGCCGGATTCGCCGACGATGCCAAGCGTTTCGCCTTTTGCGATAGAAAACGACATGGGCCGCACCGCGCGCACCCCGGGCGGCGCTGGGCCAAAGAGCGGTTTTTTCAGTGGGAACGTCTTGGCGAGGTTGGTGACCTTAAGCGCGGGCATCACACGGCCTCCTCGGGATGGAGGCACCGGACGGCGCGCGGCGCTGAACCCTGTAGAGTGACCTCACCCGCTGTGCAATCGTCCTGCGCCTTGTCGCAACGGGGTGCAAAGGCGCAACCCCGTGGCAGGTTGTCGACGACCGGCGGCAAGCCGGGGATGGCGGCCAGTTCGCGTCGTCCGCCACCCAGTTCCGGCACGCAGGCAATCAGGCGCTTGGTATAGGGATGCGCGGGCGTGTCGAGCACAGCTTTGGTCGGACCTTCCTCGACGATCCGTCCCGCATACATGACCGCCACGCGGTCACACAGCTGCGCCACGACGCCGAAATCGTGGGTGATGAAGATGATTGCCAATCCCCGGTCGCGGCGCAGGTCGTCAAGCAGGGACAGAATCTGCGCCTGCACGGTCACATCCAGTGCCGTTGTCGGCTCGTCGGCTATGATCACGTCAGGCTCGTTCGCCAGCGCCATGGCGATGCCGACCCGCTGCCGCATGCCGCCCGACATCTCGTGCGGGAAATTGTCCACCCGAGCCTCGGCATTGGGAATGCGCACATCCTTCAGCAACTGTATGGCGCGGCTGCGCGCCTCGGCCGGGCTGATTTTGTGGTGCGACTGGATCGCCTCGGCCAGTTGTTGCCCAATGCGATAAAGCGGATGCAGCGTGGACAGCGGATCCTGGAAGATATAGGCCACCCGGTCGCCGCGCTTCTGGCGCAGTGTCTCGTAGGGGGCGCCGATCAGATCCTCGCCCTGGAACCGTACCGCGCCGCCGGTGATCACCCCGGGCGGCGAGGCGACAAGTCCCATGACCGACAGCGCGGTGACGGACTTGCCCGAGCCGCTTTCGCCAATCACGCCCAGGCATTCGCCGGGCTTTACCGCCAGCGACACCCCCCCCACAGCGCGATAGATTCGGCCACCCACATTGAACTGGGTTTCAAGCTCTTGAATGGCAAGAAGATCGTCGGTAGCAGCGGGGATATCGCCCTGACGTTCTACGAGCGTGGTGGCCCGCGGCCGCGACAGCGCGCCCGAGCGCAGCCGGGGATCAAGCGCATCGCGCACACCGTCGCCCAGAAGGTTGATGGACATGACGATGAGGAAGATCATCACACCCGGCACGATCGAGGTATGCGGGTGCGAGATCATCGCCGACCGCGCCTCGCCCAGCATCGAGCCGAGGTCGGCTTGAGGTGGCTGCGATCCCAGGCCGAGGAAGCTGAGGCCCGCGGTTTCCAGAATCATCCAGCCGACGGTGGTGGACATGGCGATCACAATCACCGGCAGCACGTTGGGCAAAAGTTCGGTCAGGATGATCCGGGTATGCCCCATGCCCGCGAGTCGCGCCGCGTCGATGAATTCACGCCCCGCAAGACCCACGGTGATGCCGCGGATGTTGCGGGCAAAGAACGGCACGTTGACGGCCGACACGGCAATCAGCGCGTTCATGAGCCCAGGGCCAAGGGCGGCTACAATGGCCAGTGCCAGCAGGATGTAGGGAAAGGCCATCAGCATGTCGACGCCGCGCATGATGACGTTGTCTATGCGCCCGCCGAAATAGCCTGCGACAATCCCGATGGCAGATCCGATGGTGGCGGCAATCAATGCGGCGGCGATGCCTATGGCAAGCGAGAGCCGCGTGCCATGCAGCAGGCGGCTAAACAGGTCTCTGCCCAGGTGATCGGTGCCCAGCAGGTGGCCGTCGGTGAAGGGTCGCTTGAACCGATCGGCGGTCGCGGTGGTGTCAGGGTCAAGCAAAGGCAGGATCGGTGTGATCAGCACCAGAAACAGAATGGCCCCCAGCACCACCGCGCCCATGGCGGCCAGGCGGTTGCGGAACAGGAGTTTCAGGAAGACGGTCACGTCTTGATCCTCGGATCAAGCAAACTTTGTGCCACGTCCACGGCAATGTTGAACATGACATAGCAGGCCGCGACGAAGACGGTGCCACCTTGTACCAGCAGCAGGTCGCGTTTGAGGATTGCGTCGACCAGCATCCGGCCCACGCCAGGCCATTGAAACACGATTTCGATGTATACCGCCCCCGAAAGGACGAACCCGGCCTGAATACCCAGAACCGGGATGATCGATACCATGGCAGCCCGCAGCGCATGTCCCATGAGCACGCGGCGCTCCGGAACGCCCTTGGCGCGCGCTGTTCGGATGTAGTCCTGCCGCAAGACCTCCAGCATCGCCGAGCGTGCGAGCCGCGCAATGACGCCGGTTGCCACAGCCGCCAGCGCCAGCGCGGGCATGATCAGGTGGTTGAGAAGATCGGGGAGATCACCGCCGCCATAGATCGAATACATGCCCGATACCGGCAGCCAGCGCAGGTTCACCGCGAACAAAAGGATCATCATCATGCCGAGAAAAAAGGACGGCACCGAGATGCCGATCAGCACGACGAAAGTGATCGCCTTGTCCGCCAGTTCGTACTGGCGCGCGGCCGAGACAACGCCCGCCAGCACGCCGAGAGCCGAACACAGGACAAAAGCGGTACCGGCAAGGATCAATGTGGCGTTGAAACGCTCCAGCACCTCATCGATCACGGGCCGGTTCAGCGAGAAAGAGCGCCCGAAGTCACCGGTCAGCATGTTGCCGAGCCAGATGAAGTAGCGCTGCACCACGGGCTTATCGAGGCCAAGGTCGCGGTTCAGCTTTTCCACATTTTCAGGAGTGGCGTAGGAACCCAGGATCGCCGTGGCCGGATCCCCGGGAATGAGCGACATTATCAGGAAGACGATGACCGTGATGCCCAGAAGAACCGGGACTGCCGAGATCAGACGTTTCAGGATATAGCCGCCCATCATGGCCCCGCGCATGAATTCTCCGGGGCCGGAAGGACGGCCCCGGAACTTCCGGTTTCAGTTTTTAACGACACTTTGCAGGTGCAGCAGGAACGACGGCTCAAGCCCGAAGTTCTCTACTCGGTCGCTGGTCACCGCGTTCTGCTTCCAGTTCGCGACAAACACCCATGGCGCATCCTCTTGCACGATCTCCTGCATCTCCCGGTAAAGCCGGGCACGCTCATCCTGATCGGTCGCTGAGCGGGCCGCCTCCAGAAGCTCATCTACCTTAGGATTGGCGTAGTAACCCGAGTTGAAACCGCCCTTGTCAGGCCATGCCTCGGACCGCAGCGCCAGATAGGGCAGGGTGTCGGGATCGTTGGTCATCCAGGCCATTTCAGCCATGTCTGCCTTACCCTCCAGTCCCGGGTTCACTTCGCCCAGGAAGGTGTTCCATTCGTAGGTTTCGATCTTCACGTCGAAACCCACGGCCTCCAGATCTGCCTGAATGGCGGTGCCCATCGGCACCGGGTCGAGCATCCCCGAACCACCTTCGGTGACATAGAAGGTCAGCGTTGCACCCTCGGCCCCTGCCTCGGCGATCAGCGCCCTGGCCTTTTCAGGGTCGTAGGGATAGGGATCAAGCGCTTCGTTGTAAGCCCAGCCAAAGGCGGGCGGGGTTGGGCCTGCCGCAACACTTGCCGTGCCCTCCAAAACGTCGTTCACGATCGCTTCCTTGTTGATCGCATAGTTGGCAGCCTGCCTTACGCGCTTGTCTGCGAAGGGGCCTTCCTTGGCGTTCAGGATCAGGAACCACACGTGCGGCCCGGCCTGTTCGGCCACGCTGAACCCATCGCCCGAGAACTGGCCGAGCGAGGTCGGCGGTACTTCGACCATCAGATCGATACCACCCGCCAGCATTTCGGCCACACGGGTGTTTGCGTCGGTGATCGGACGGAAGACAACGGCCTGCGTGCCGGCAGCCTCGCCCCAATAGCCGTCATGGCGTTCGACCACGACGGCTTCGTTCGGGCGCCACTCGCCAAACTTGAACGGTCCGGTGCCGACGGGATTGCGGCCGAAGTCCGGCCCATGCGCCTCGACGGCGGCTGGCGAAACGATCAGGCCAGTGGGATAGGCGAGGTTTGAAAGGAACGGTGCATAGGGCGCGTTCAACGTGAACTTCACCGTCATGTTGTCGATCACTTCGGTCGCTTCCACCGCGCTGAAGAAGAAGGACAGTGGGAACGGTCCGGTGTTGTGATAGGGGTGATTCTCGTCCAGCATCCGGTCAAAGTTGAACTTCACTGCCTCGGCGTTGAAGGGCGTTCCGTCGTGAAACGTCACGCCGTCGCGCAGGGTGAAAGTGTATTCAGTGCCGTCCTCGCTGATGTCCCAGCCTGTTGCCAACGCCGGTTCGACCTCAAGCGTGCCGGATTTGTAGCGCGTCAACCCTTCGTAAACGTTCACGAGAATACGGAAATCGTTCACGGCTGTGACGGCTGCGGGATCGAGCGATTTCGGTTCGGCAATCTGGCCGACGATCAAGACGCCGGGCGGGGTTTGCGCATCTGCCGACCCACCCAGGCCGCCGATCAAGAAAGCAGCCCCGGCGGCCGCGACGAGGCCTCTTCGGGTCCAGGAAAATAGCGTCATGTCTCGTTCTCCCCGTTGGTGTTATGGCTGCTTATTTATCATTATAAATTGCGATGGTCAATTTATCATGATAAAATGACGGTTCCAGTTTAGGGTGAAAAATGACGTTTTCGATTCTTGCGCGCGACCCGAACACAGGCTCCATCGGAGGGGCCGCGGCAACCGGCAGTCTATGTGTGGGCGGTTGGGTCCTGCGCGGAGACCTTGGCGCTGGCATGTCCGCCAGCCAGGGCGCCTCGCCCTCGACGTTCTGGGGGGAGGAGGTTCTGCAACAGATGCGGGGCGGCTCTACGCCCGAACAGGCTGTCAACGACGTGACCTGCCGCGACAAGGGGCGCGCATATCGGCAACTTGCGGCGATGGACCTTAAAGGCAACGCCGCCGCCTTCACCGGGGACAAGAACGACGATGTGAAGGGCAGTCGGTTGTTTCCGGGCGGAGTCGTATCTGGAAACATGTTGGGACGGGACACTGTGCTGGACGCGATGGAAACCGCATTCACCGAGTCTCGAGAAACGTTCGAACGCCGATTGATAGAGGCTCTGAAGGCCGCCCATGACTCGGGCAGCGATTTTCGCGGCCTTGTTTCCGCGGCCCTTCTTGTTCTTCATACCGACCGCCCGCCGTTGACCCTGCGCATCGACTACCATGCCGATGACCCGATCCGCGCACTCGAACGTCTCTTCCAAAAGGCCACATCCGGAGATTACGCCGATTGGGCGCGGCAGGTGCCCGTGGCATCCGACAGGGAGCGCATCCTTGACTGACTGGGGCGCACGCGCGGAATGCCTTCTCAGTCAGGTTGCAGCATGTTCCGAACCAGGGCCGGGTGTGACACGTCTTCCCTTCACGCCAGAGCACCGGGCAGCGATTGACCTGCTACAGACGCAGATGGAGGAAATTGGTCTGACCGTCACGCTTGATCATGCCGGCACGCTGATCGGCCGGTCTGAAGGACCACCCGGATCACGAACTCTGCTGATGGGGTCTCATCAGGATTCGGTGCGCGAGGGCGGTGCATATGACGGGATAATGGGCGTTGTCCTGCCGCTTCTAGCATTGGACAAGCTCCGCGCGGAAGGGATCGAGCTGCCATTTTCGGTCGAGGTCCTGGCTTTCGCCGACGAAGAAGGCGTGCGGTTTCCCACGGCCCTGGTCGGCTCGCGCGCCCTTGCGGGAACGTTTGACGACGCGGTCCTTTCCATGACGGACACCCAAGGGGTGACGCTCAGAGAGGCGATGGCCTGTTTCGGGCTGAACCCCGAACAGATCAGAACGCTTTCACGGAACCCGGAGGACCTGTTGGGCTTCGTGGAAACCCACATAGAGCAGGGGCCGGTACTTGAACGCGAAGAAAGGCCGCTTGGCGTCGTCTCCGCGATATGTGGCATCGAACGGCATCAGATCGAGATTACGGGCGAGACCGGACACGCGGGCACGCTGCCCATGTCCGGACGACGCGACGCGCTGGTCGCGGCGGCGGCCATCGTCGCCGAGGTTGACCGGATGGGCCAATCCACCCCAAACCTCCGCGCAACCGTCGGCGCGCTGACAGTTGAACCGAATGTCGTCAACGCGGTGCCACGACGAGTGACCCTGACGGCAGAATTTCGTTCGCCAGATGACGCAACCCGCAGTGCCGCCGGCGACGCGCTTCACCACTTCATGCAAAACCTGGCCGCAGATCGGAAAACAGCGATCAATGCCGAGAAGACCTATGCCCAGATGGCGCAGCCTTGCGACGCCACCTTGTCGGCGCAACTGGCTGGCAGGGGGACTGATAAAGGCGCGTGCGGCCTTCTTTTGCCGTCGGGTGCGACGCATGACGCATCGGCTATGGCAGATCTCTGCCCCATCGCGATGCTGTTTGTAAGGTGCCGGGATGGCGTAAGCCACACCCCTGAAGAGTTCGCCGCCAAGGACGACATGGGCGCGGCGATTGATGCCTTGGCGTCTTTCCTGACGGCATTGGCTCGGAAGGATAGCGAGAACAGTTAGGTCCGAAACGTTTCTCAGAACTGGCGAAACACGATCATTTGGATCGACGGGTCCTGCGGAAAAAATATGAGCATGACTGTTCAATGCGAGCCTTGGCCCAATCGGCGTCCTGTCCGTCTGTCCCGGGTACACGTGCGTCTATTGTTCAGCAGGTTTTGCTCTTGCCGCAAATGTCTGGAACTATGGGTCGCACTGCCGCGATACGACCAGCCCGCGGCCGTCGTCAACGATCCGCTTTGACCCCGCGGCGCGGTCCTTGAGGCGATTGGCGCGGTCTCATCGCCGCACGGGGGGACAGCGAAGCGGTCCGATCTACGACGGGTTCGGATCTGTTTGCCAGCAACAAGCCGGAAGGTGTTCCGCAACGGTTGCGCTGGTGCATCTCAGCCCCTGACGGGCGTGTCGCTGGTCCCGCCAGTGTGCCGGGGGACATCGCCCCCCGGCGTGACGGGCGCAACCGCGCCCGCAGTGTCACTTCTGAAGCTCGGTCCAGATTGCAGAATAATACTCCTGCGCCGTGGGCGAACATGTCGGAAGGAAGCTGCCAGCCGATTTCAGATCGTCTGCCACGACGATCTCGGGCGCGGTCTTCATGTCTTCGGGCATGAACGCTTCCGACCCGGCGATGCCATTCGCATAGCGGGCGAAGGACGAGATCATCGCCGCATTCTCTGGGTCCATGATGAAATTCAGGAACTGGTGCGCTTCATCCACATTCTGCGCGTCGGAAAGCAACATGACCTGATCCATCCACAAGGGATAGCCTTCCTGCGGGTAGCCATAGACGACGTCGGGATTCTGCAGTCGGGCGCGGAAGATGGCGCCATTCCAGTAGACCGAAGCCATGACGTCGTTCGCCGCCATCTTCTCGGTCATCCCGTAATCCATAGATAGCCATTTGGGCTTTGCTTCCATCAGCGCGTCGCGCGCCTTTTTCAGCATCTCCGTGTCTTCGGTACAGGGCTCGCCGCCGACATACCAGAGCGCCAGCGACATCACGTCGTTCATCTCGGGCGTGACGTTCACCTTGCCGACGAGTTCAGGCGGCGGGTCCATGAAGATTGCGGATGTGTTGATGTCGCCATCATAGGCTGTCTTGTTCACCGCGACCCCGGTCGAGCCCCACTGCCACGGCACCGAATACTTCCGGCCCGGATCATAGGGCGATTCAAGCCATTCCGGTGCGATGTTCTTGTGGTTCGGCAGCTTTGACATGTCCAGTTCCTGGACAAGGCCCTTTTCGACATAGATCGGGACCCAGCTGTTCGATGGCACGACGAGGTCGTAACCATGCCCTCCGGCCTCGATCTTTGCCAAAGCGGTGTCGTTGCTGTCGTAGTCGGTGATCGTGACCTTGATACCGGTCTCTTCCTCGAACTTCTTGATCATGTCGGGGCTGGTGTAGTCGCCCCAGTTGAACAATTGCAACTCGCCCTCCGCGTGGGCAAGCGAAGTGCCCGCCAGCAGAATGCCGATGGCCGAGAGTATCTTTTTCATTTTCAGTCCTCCTTGTTGGTCTTGGTTATTGGTTCCGTCTCCGCGTGAGCAGGAAGAACGCCGTCAGCATGATGACGGTCAGCAAGAGAAGCAACGTCGAGATCGCATTGACCTCGGCCGATACGGATCGTCGGATCTGTGCCAGCATATAGGTCGGCAGTGTGTCCTGACCTGCTGATTTCACAAAGAGGGTTATGACGACGTCATCAAGCGAGGTCACGAAGGCCAGCATCATGCCGGCGACGATTCCCGGCATGAGCAAAGGCAGCGTGACGTACCGGAAGCTCTGCCACTGGGTCGCATAAAGGTCTGACGCCGCGATTTCGAGCGTGCGGTCCATCCCTTCAAGGCGGGCCCGGATGGGCAGGTAGGCGAAGGGGATGCAAAACGCGGAGTGGGCGATGATGAGGTAGCCCAACCCCTGATAGCCGGTCGCCACCTTGATCGAGGCGAAGAAGATCAGGAGCGCAACCGCTGTCACGATCTCGGGCACCATCAGCGGTTGGTTGATCATCAGGTAAATCAGAGTCTGTCCGCGCGTGCGGCGGCGGCGCGTTGTGCCCAGTGCGGCCATCGTCGCCACCGTCGTGGCGACCAGCGAGGCGACCGTCGCGATGGTCAGCGACCGCAGCGTAACGTCGCGGACCTGCTCGTTGTTCCAGGCCACCGGATACCAGCGGAAGGAAAAGCCTTCCCAGATCGCGATGCTTTCACCCACGTTGAAGGAATACGCCACCAGCATGACGATCGGGGCGTATAGCGCGCAGAAAACCAGGATCGCCACCGTCGCGAAACCGGGTATCCGCGATGCCGAGAATTCGCGCCTAGCCATGCGGTTCATCCCTCGTCGCGGCGCGTACATAGAACAGCAGCGCGACCGCCACTATGACAAGCAGAAGCACCGAAAGTGCCGCGCCCAGCGGCCAGTTGCGACCCTGCCCGAATTGCAGTTCGATGAAGTTGCCGATCATCATGTTGCGCCCGCCGCCCAGGATGCGCGGCGTCACATAGGCCCCGAGCGCGGGGATGAAGACGAGGATCGAGCCTGCGACGATGCCTGGCTTGACGATCGGCAATATGACCCGCCGCAATACCTGCCAGCGCGATGCGTAAAGATCGTAAGCGGCCTCGATCAGCCGCATGTCGAACCGGTCAATCGCGGCGAAGAGTGGCAGAACCATCAGCGGCAGGTAAACGTAAGTCATGCCGAGAAAGACAGCGAAGTCCGAATAGATGATGAGAAGCGGTTCGTCGATCACGCCAACATAGAGGAGGAACGTGTTCAAGATGCCTTCGTTGCGGATGATCTGGTTGATCGCGAAGGTCCGGATCAGAAGGTTGGTCCAGAACGGGATCGTGATGAGAAACAGAAGTGCGGTGCGCATCCTGTCCGACCGTGTCGCAATGAACCAGGCTGTGGGAAATCCGACGATGAAGGTGAAGAATGTCGTGAACAGCGACAGCTTCACAGACCGCCAGAAGATCGTCAGATGCGCGTCGGCGAGTTTATAGGTGCCGTCGAATATGTCGCGGGTCAGGAATGTCGACACCCAGGCATCTGTCGAGAACTCCCAGATCACGTTTCCGTAGCGGCCGGGCTCCAGGAAGGAATACACCAGCATGATCAGGAGGGGGCCGGCGGCGGCGACTGTCAGGATGAACAGGGCAGGCGCCGACAGAAGCCAGGTGTTTCGGATGTCGCGCTGTCCCGCCTTGTCTTCACCCACGCTCATCGCCTCAATCCTCGAGCACCTGGACGCCGCCCGGTGCGAAGGCCACGCCGACCTCGGAACCTGGCGGCGGCGCGTCGCCGCCCACGGCATCGTTCTGATAGCGCGCGACGATTTCGGTGCCGTCGGCCAGTCGTAGGTGAACGTGGCTGTCGGTTCCGAAATAGACCGCCTCGCCCACTGTCGCCCTCAGCGGCGCCTCGGTGCCGTTCAGCACGATGCGCACATGTTCGGGCCGAACCGCAAGCGTGTGGTCGCCTTCGGGAGAGGCCGCGTCGACCGCGATCGCGACTCGGCCCATGATCGTTGCGGTCGCGTTCTTCACCTGCGCGGGGATGAAGTTGGTCTCTCCGATGAAATCGGCGACGAAACGGTTGACCGGGTGGTTGTAGATGTCGCGCGGCGATCCGACCTGAAGCAGTTTGCCTGCGCTCATCACCCCGATCCGGTCGGACATCGTCAGCGCCTCTTCCTGGTCATGCGTGACGAATATGAACGTAATGCCAAGTTCGAGTTGAAGCCGTTTGAGTTCGGATTGCATCTCCTTGCGGAGCTTGAGGTCGAGCGCCGAGAGCGGCTCGTCGAGAAGCAGGACTTCAGGCGACGGGGCCAACGCCCGAGCCAGCGCAACGCGCTGCTGCTGGCCGCCGGACAATTGCTGCGGCTTGCGGTCGGCCATCGCTTCGAGACGCACCAGCGACAGCGCCCGGTCGACAGTTTCGGTGATCTCACCGCTCGGCCGGCCTTTCATCTGAAGGCCGAAGGCGACGTTCTGCCTGACTGTCAGGTGGGGAAACAGCGCGTAGCTCTGGAACACCGTGTTGACCGGCCGACGGTTTGGCGGCGCGTCGGTAATGTCGGTGCCGTTGAGAAGGATCTGTCCGGCTGTCGGTGTTTCAAAGCCGGCGATCAGCTTCAACAGCGTCGTTTTTCCGCAGCCCGACGGGCCGAGCAGCGTGAAGAACTCACCCTTTCGGATCGCGATCGAGACATCATCGAGTGCCGCGACACTCTGCGCGCCGTTTCCGTAGACCTTCCTCGTCGATCGCGCTTCGATCACCGCGTCCGCTGTCACCCATCCCTCCGAAGTTGTTGATCCTACGATGAACGAAGGAGCCACAAAAAAGCAAGCGCGTCCTACCTCGCCGCCGCTTCGTACCGGGCGCAGGGCGGCCTGCGACTGAACCACGGGCGCGCCCGCTCAAGCTCGGCAGCCAGAGAGAGGAGCAGTTCATCCTCGCCAAAACGCGCAGCGAGGTGGATGCCGATGGGCAAGCCGTCAGACGACCACGAAAGCGGCACCGATGCGGCGGGCTGGCCGGAGGCATTGAAGGCCGCGGCAAAGGGCGAATAGGTAAAGACACCCTTGGCGCCGGTTCGGTAACCGACATAATCCTCGGTGTTGTGGTCGAAGCGTCCCACGGTGGCCGGCGGTTCCGCAAGCGTCGATGACAGAAGAATGTCGTATTGCGACATGAACGCTGCCATGTCCCGGCCAAAGCCGTGTACGGTGTTGACGCATTCCAGATAGCGATCGCCCGAGATTGTCGAGGCGTGGGCGATCGCGCCGCGCGTGACCCCTTCTACCTCGCCGGGTTCGAGCGGTCGCCCCCGCGCGGCGACTGCCTTGCGCACCGACAGAGCCGCACCGCACGCCACGATGTCAGTCCAGGCGCGCATCATCCCGGTCGTGTCGGCCTTCACAGGACAGGCGGGTTCAACGTGATGGCCCATGTCCGATAGCAGCGCGGCTGCGTTCAGCACCGCGCCGCGGCACTCGGGATGTATCGGCTGTCCGGTGAAGGTGGTTTCGCAAAGCGCGATGCGAAGCGCTTTCGGCGCTTGCCGGATCGCGTCGAGGAACGTGGCGCGCAGCGGTGGGGACCAATAGGGCGCGCCAAGATCGGCACCATGCGTGTGGTCGAGCAGAAGTGCCGTGTCCCTTACGCTGCGGGTCAGGAAGCCGTCGATCGCCATTCCGGCCCAGCCCTCCCCGGCATAGGGGCCGTCAGGCAGCCGCGCGCGGGTCGGCTTGACCCCGAACAGGCCGCAATTCGAGGCGGGAATGCGGACCGACCCGCCGCCGTCGGAGCCATGGGCTGCCGGGACGATTCCGGCGGCGACCGCTGCGCCCGATCCGCCCGATGACCCGCCGGGTGTGCGGTTTCGATCCCAGGGGTTGCGCGTCGGGCCGCCATAGACGGCCGCCTCGGTTGCCGGACCGATACCGCCTTCGGGCGAGGTCGTGCGCCCGAACACGACGAGTCCCATTGCGGCAAGCCGTTCGTAGATCGCAGAATCCCGGACATAGCGCATGTTGGCGAAAAGTCGCGACCCGTTGTTCGTTGGATAGTCGATCGCCTCGGCGCCGAGATCCTTCAGAAGAAACGGTACGCCGCGCAAGGGTCCGTCCGGCAATCCTGCGGCAATCTTGCGCTGCGCGGTATCCTCGGCGAGCATGACCACGGCGTTGAGTTCCGGGTTCAGAACGCGCGTTCGTTCCAGAGCGGCAGCGAGCAGTTCGCTTGCACTGACTTCGCCGTTCGCCACCAGACGGGCCAGCCCGGTCGCGTCGTAATCGTCGTATTCCCGCATGTGTTCTTCCCACCCTCATGCCCCGCCGAGACACAGAGTAGCGGGCGGAGCCTTCGGTGAGAACCAGTCTTTCCACCGCGATGGCGACGCACTAGCGTGATGCGAATACGCCCGGAAATCCAACGGCCAGGGGTTCGATGACCGATTTGTGCTATCTTCCCGCAACCGAGGTGCTTCGCCTGTTCCGCCGGCGCGAACTGTCGCCTTGCGAATACCTCGATGTCCTACTGGCGCGCACCGATGCCGCGAACCCGGCGATCAATGCCTATGCCGACACCTATTTCGAGGACGCCCGTGCCGCCGCCCGCCGTGCCGAAGCCGTCTACATGTCGCAAGGTAATACGCCCCGCCCGCTGGAGGGGCTGCCCGTGGCAGTGAAGGATGCACAGCGCATCGCTGGACGGCGCACCACCCACGGGTCGTTCGCCTTCGTCGACAATGTCGAAACCATGTCCGATCCGATGATCGAACGGCTGGAAGCTGCCGGCGCGATATTCCACGCCCGCACGACAACACCCGAATTCTGCCTTTCCGCGACCTGCGCCTCGCGCCTGTGGGGTGTGACGCGCAACCCGTTCGACACCCGGTTCGGACCGGGGGGATCGTCGGGCGGTTCGGCGGCGGCGCTCTCCGCCGGGATGACGCCGGTCGCGACGGGGACCGATATCGGCGGCTCGATCCGGATTCCGGCCAGCGCCTGCGGCGTAGTCGGATTCAAGCCGCCGCACGGGCGCAATCCGGACGGTCCGCCAGCAAATTTTGACCGCTACAACCATTGCGGCGTGCTGACCCGTACCGTTGCGGACACCGCCCTGATGCAGAACCTGATATCGGGTCCGCATCCGCGCGATCATGATAGCCTGCGCGACATTGTCCGGGTGCCTGAAAGCTTTTCATCGGGCCCCCTCCGCATCGCGTGGTCAATGGATCTCGGCTATGTCCCGATCGACCGGGATGTGCGGCGCAATACGCTTGAAGCTCTGCGCCGCCTCGAAGAGGCCGGCTGCGAGATCGAGGAGGTCGAGGTCGGCTGGAGCCTTGAAACCGACTGGGCGGTCGGTCGCTGGTATGCCGCCATGCATTTCGGTCGCCAACCGCTTTGGACGGCGCGCAGTTCGCCGGATCTTCTGACCCGGTATGCAAGGGCGGCGGCTGAACAGGCAGAGCAGCTGGACGTCGACGACATCGCGCGGTCCTGGGAGGTGCAGCATGCCATGTACCAAACCTTGGGCGGCATTTTCGAACACTTCGACGTCTTCGTCTGCCCGACGTTGGCGGTAGGGG
>JAUIDM010000420.1 GCA_030428915.1 Alphaproteobacteria bacterium
TTGGCGATATCGGCATGGGCGCACAGCGCTGGCTGGAAATCGGACCGCTGCGCCTGCAACCTTCGGAATTGATGAAGATCGCGCTCGTCATGCTGCTCGCGGCCTACTACGACTGGCTCGACGTCAAAAAGGTCTCGCATCCCGTCTGGGTCATTGTCCCGGTGCTGATCATCCTTGTCCCGACCTTCCTCGTGCTGAAACAGCCCGATCTCGGTACCGCGATCCTTCTTCTCGCCGGAGGCGGGATCGTAATGTTCGTCGCGGGCGTCAGTCTTTGGTATTTCGGCACCGTCATCGTGCTTGTCGTCGCACTGATCTATGCCGTCTTCGAAAGCCGAGGCACGGACTGGCAGTTGATCGAGGACTACCAGTTCCGCAGGATCGACACATTCCTGGATCCGTCAAGCGATCCACTGGGTGCCGGCTACAACATCACGCAGGCGCAGATCGCCCTCGGATCCGGCGGTTGGGCAGGCAAGGGTTTCATGCAGGGCACGCAGTCGCGGCTTAACTTCCTGCCGGAAAAGCACACCGACTTCATCTTCACCACGCTCGCCGAAGAGTTCGGCTTTGTCGGCGCCTTCTCGCTCCTTGCGCTCTATGTGTTGATCCTTGTCTTCTGCATCCAGTCGGCGCTCGCAAACCGCGACCGGTTCTCCGCACTTCTGATCCTGGGTATCGGCAGCACCTTCTTCCTGTTCTTCATGGTGAACATGTCTATGGTCACGGGGCTGATGCCGGTCGTCGGCGTGCCCCTGCCGCTTGTCTCCTACGGCGGGACGGCGATGATCATCCTTCTGGGCGGGTTCGGCCTTGTCCAAAGCGCCCATATCCACCGCCCGAGGTAACATGCCCGTCACCGTTTTTTTTGCCGCCGGTCCCGCAAACTGGGACGAATACCGTGATCCCCTGAATGCGGCCTTTGCCGCGGCCGGGCTGGATGTCGAGATGGCCGACGCGGCACCTGATCCGGAAGCGGTCGACTATATCGTCTTTGCCCCCGGCGGGATCATCGAGGATTTCGGGCCTTACGTGAACTGCAAGGCGGTTCTGAATCTCTGGGCCGGGGTGGAGCGGCTGGTAATCAACACGACCCTGACCCAGCCGCTCGCGCGCATGGTCGATTGGGGGCTCACAGAGGGGATGGTGGAATATGTCACCGGCCATGTCCTGCGCCACCATCTGGGGATGGATGCCCATATCCACGGTCAGGACGGGGTGTGGCGAAACTCCGTGCTGCCGCCCCTCGCCCGAGAACGCCCGGTAGCCATTCTGGGGTTGGGGGAACTGGGGCAGGCCTCGGCGCGTGCACTGGCCGGGCTGAACTTTCCGGTCATGGGCTGGAGCCGAAGCCCGAAAGAGATCGACGGCATCGCGTGTCATTCCGGCGAGGATGGGCTTGTCCATGTCCTTTCACATGCCGAAATCGTCGTCCTGCTGCTGCCGCTGACGGAAGATACGCGCGATCTTCTGAATGCCGAGCGGCTGGCGCTGATGCCGCGTGGCGCGGTGATCATCAATCCTGGCCGCGGCCCGCTGATCGACGATACCGCGCTTCTCGCTGCGCTCGACGCAGGGCGGATCGGCCACGCCACGCTCGACGTCTTCCGAACCGAACCGCTGCCCCCCGACCATCCTTTCTGGGCGCATCCGAAAGTCACGGTCACGCCGCATATCGCGGCCGATACCCGGCCTTCCAGTTCCTCGCATGTCATTGCCGAGAATATCTGCCGGGGCGAGGCGGGCGAGCCCTTCCTGCATCTTGTGGACAGATCGCGGGGATATTGACGCGGGGCGGGGATCCTATCTGAGTTTCGGCGGATTCGCCGGGTCCATGCCGGGCGCGGTGGAGGTCACGACCTGCATCGCCTCGGCTTCCGGTTCCGGCAGGTCGAAGCGCAAAGAGACCCGCGCAATCCGTGCTGTCAGGGGATCGTCCATGCCTGGAAAGGCCACGTCGATCTCGCCCAACTCGACGCCGGAAAAGATCAAAGCTTCCGACACCGCCTTGGCGAGCGCCGCCTCGGCCCCTTCCGCCGCAGTCTCAAAAGCCAGGAGGTGCCCGCGGCGCCCGTCACGGTAGCCGACCGCCACCAGATGCGCGGCGCGGGCTAATCCCGCAAGCCCCGCCAGTTTCGCGTCCAATGCCGAGATCACGGCTTCGGGCAAACCTTTCGGCGCCGCGACCGATGTAATTCGCGCTTCCGCCCGCTCGGGCGCGTGGTCAAGCGTTCCGGCGAGCCAGCCCAAAGCCTCAGTCGGCATCAGGAAGGATGAGGGCGCGACGCCGAGATTGAGGCCGAGCCCGATGCCTTCGCCCGCCAGCGCCCTTGCAATGACTCGACCCGGCAGCGCGGCGTACGGCGCGGGTGCCCCGGTGAAGTCCGCCAACCGTTCTTCGGCATCGAAAGCCAAGGCGAACCGCCCCTCTTCCAGCGCAAAGACCTGCGGGGCGATGGTCTCATCGGCGGGTTCGGTTTCCAGTAGCAGATAAAGCTCCGCGTCCGCCAGCCGCTCGTAGAACCGCAGCCGCGCCGCATCGTCGTCGGGCGCGGTCCCCATCGCCTCATGGGCGCGGTCAAGCATCGTTTCAGTCACCGCTCAGCACCTCCGCCAACCGCGCCCGCGCGACCGGCAAAAGCTCGGCCTCGAACCATGGATTGCGTTTCAGCCAGCCGGTATTGCGCCAGGAAGGATGTGGCAAGGGAAAGACACGCGGCGCATGGTCGCGCCAACGTCTTACCGTCTCGGTCACGCCGCCTTTCACGGCCGCCGGACCCAGATGCCAACGATGGGCATAGCCGCCAACGAGGAAGACGATCTGGACATTTGCCAGCGCCGCCATGACCCGCTCGTGCCACGCTGCCGCGCAGCGCTGTGGCGGCGGCAGATCCGCGCCCTTTTCGTCATAGCCGGGAAAGCAGAAGGCCATTGGCACGATGGCCACCCCGTCACGATCATAAAACGACTTTGAGTCGAGCCCCAACCAGTCCCGCAGCCGATCGCCCGACTGATCGGTGAACGGCCGCCCGCTTTCGTGCACCCGTGCGCCGGGGGCCTGCCCTGCGATCAGCACCCGCGCCGAGGATCGGAACCAGACGACAGGGCGGGGTTCATGCGCGGTCGCTGTCCGGGCGAAATCGCCGGCACAAAGGCGGCAGGCGGATATGTCGTCGGTCAAG
>JAUIDM010000421.1 GCA_030428915.1 Alphaproteobacteria bacterium
GCGCGAGATCAGCTTCGGCGCGGCGGCGCCGGGAATGAGCACCGCGCCGATCACCATATCGGCCTGCGGCAACAGTTCGGCAAGCAGGCCAGCCGAGGAATAGCCGGTCTTGAAGGTGCCGCCGAAGACGTCGTCGAGATAGCGCAGGCGGGGCAGCGACCGGTCGAGCACGGTCACATCCGCGCCCATGCCCGCAGCGATCTTGGCCGCATGGGTGCCGACGACGCCGCCGCCAATCACGATCACGCGGGCCGGGCCGACGCCGGGCACGCCGCCCATCAGTACGCCGCGGCCGCCGTTGGCCTTTTGCAGCGTCCAGGCGCCGACCTGCGGTGCAAGACGGCCCGCGACCTCTGACATCGGCGCAAGCAGCGGCAGGCCGCCATTGCGGTCAGTTACGGTTTCATAGGCAATCGCCGTGCAGCCAGATGCGAGAAGGTCCTTGGTCTGCTCCGGATCGGGCGCGAGGTGGAGATAGGTGAACAGCGTCTGGCCCTCGCGCAGCATCTTGCGCTCGACCGCCTGCGGTTCCTTCACCTTGACGATCATGTCGGCGCTGTCGAACACCTCCTTGGCCGTGCCAAGGATCTTGGCGCCGATCGCGGTATAGTCGGCATCGGCAAATCCGGCCCCGGCCCCGGCATTGGTCTCGATGACGACCTCATGACCGTTATTGATGGCCTCCTGCGCGGCCGCCGGGGTCATGCCGACGCGGAATTCCTGCGGCTTGATCTCCTTGGGGCATCCGATTTTCATTGCATCCTCCCGAAATTTTCCTGCGTGGATTATGCGTCCGTGGGTATGAAATTGCTTTGAGATTCGGCTGGCATTTCGCGGGGTTTTCAACGATTAATTCGAAGAACTTTCCTTTTGTTCGAAGAAGATTGCACAGATATGGAACTCGACGCGACAGACCGGCGCATACTGGATGTCTTGCAGAAGCAGGGCCGGATCACCAATGCGGAATTGTCCGAACGTGTGAACCTGTCTCCCTCCGCCTGTCACCGCCGCGTGCAAAGGCTGGAGGAGGAGGGCTATATCGACGGCTTCGTTGCCCTTCTCAACGCCCGCAAGATGCGGCGGCCGACGACGGTCTTTGTCGAGATCACGCTCTCGGGGCAGGCCGATGAGGTTCTGGAAGCGTTCGAAAAGGCGGTCACGCTCGTTCCCGATATCCTCGAATGCCACCTGATGGCCGGGTCGGCCGACTACCTGCTGAAGGTAGTCGCCCAGGATACCGAGGATTTCGCCCGCATTCACCGCCAATATCTTGCCCGCCTGCCCGGTGTGGCGCAGATGCATTCCTCCTTCGCGCTCAGGACCGTACGCCAGACGACGGCGATTCCGGTCTGAGGATCGGGACCCGCGACAAAATCGCGAAAATCGGATAACATCCGCCCATTCGGAGGGTGGCGGTGCGGTCTGGGTGCCCGCTGCGACAATTTTTTATTGGAAATGCGTTGAACCGGACTCCGGAACGGAGCGGCGCGGACATTTTATGAAGGGACACGATTATGAAGGTCACCAACCACAAACTGGTCGGCACCGACAACAAGATGGTGCCGTTCGTGAAGACGCCGCATGGCGGCAATGCGCTGAGCGGCGGCAAACCCCGCTTCCTGGTGATCCACTACACGGCGGGCGAGTCGATGACCGGCGCGGTGAACTGGTTCACGAACCCGGCCGCCAAGGCCTCCGCCCATCTCGTGATCGGCCATGACGGGTCGATCACGCAGATGGCGCCCTTCGACAAGGTCTGCTGGCATGCGGGGAAAAGCCGGTGGAAGAACATCATCGGGCTGAACAGCCATTCGGTGGGGATCGAGATCGCGAACTGGGGCAAGCTCACCCCCTCCGCCTCGGGCGGCTGGCTGAGCTGGACCGGCAAATCAATTCCCGACGACCGGGTGATGATCGCGGCTCACAAGGATTTTCCGGGCGAAGAGCATGGCTGGGAAATCTTCGAGGAAGCGCAGTACATGGCGACGGTGGCGGCCGCTCAGGCGATCTGCGCCGAATACGGGATCGACCCGTCCGATGTGGTCGGCCACGATGACATCTCGCCCACGCGTAAGGTCGACCCCGGCCCGGCCTTCCCGATGGAACGGTTCCGGGCGCTGGTCTTCGGCCGCAGCGAGGATGAAGATGACGACCTTCTCTACAAGGTGCAGTCCGATACGGGGCTGAACATGCGCACCGGACCGGGGGTGAATTTCGACAAGGTGAAGAACCTCGCCCACAACACGGTGGTCCATGTCATCGACAAGACGAGCCACGGCAAGTGGTGGATGGTAGCCGAGCGGGTCAACGGCAAGGACGACAATACCGGCTTTGTCCATTCACACTGGCTGCAGCCGGTCTAGGGCAAGTCAGAAATCATCACTTCCCGGCCCGAAGCGACGCGGTTTCTTCGGGCCGTCTTTAAACGACAATCCCTCCACGGGCAGCATGCGTTCAATGGCATCTGCTGCGACAAGCCGCGCGGGAGGATAAGCCATGAGTGCGATGGCACCGATGTGCAGGGCGACAATCAGATCGAGATAGAAGCGGAACGGTTGTTTTCGCGTCTTGTGGCGAAATCGCCGTTGGGCGATCTTTGCCCCGATGCTGCCACCCAGAAACGCTGCCAACAACAACACCCGCTCGGGCACGCGCCAACCGCCGTCAACCGCCTGCTGCTTGTCCAGATAGAAAAGAAGAAACGCAAGCAGGTTGAAAAGGACCAAAACGGCCAAAAAGCCGAACATGACTATGCCAATGGTCATCCGGTGGCCATCAAGTCCGCAACCCGGTTTTCTTCAGCAGGCCAAGCCTCTTGGCCTCGTAGTAATAGCCCCGCGCATACCACATCACCGCTGCGTCGCGGTCGCCGTCGGCGACGATCCAGGCACCACGCAGGTATTTGCAGGCATATTTCAGGTTGGTATCGGCATCGAGAAGCCCCTTCGGCGTGCCGCGATAACCCATCGTGCGGGCGGTCTCCGGCAGGATCTGCATCAGCCCGTAATAGGGACCGTTGCGCGCCGCTGGATTGTAGTTGCTCTCGCGCTGCACGACACGGTGGATCAGGTCTTCGGGGATGTCATAGACGCGGGCATACTTCGCGATCAGCCGGTTGATCTCGTCAGGTCCGCCGCGCCGTGTCTTCTGCCTCGGCTCCGGACGGCCGCAGGCGGCAAG
>JAUIDM010000422.1 GCA_030428915.1 Alphaproteobacteria bacterium
TCACGGCGCAGTTCTCGATGATATCGACACCTAACGCGCTTGCGGCGCGCGCGTAACCCCACGCGACCGCATCGTGCCGCGCGATCCCGGCGCGACCCTGCCAGATGCCTCCCAGACAGCGATAGCGCGCGTCGGCCGTCTGGTTGACAAGCGGGAGGCGCGCGATTGCCTCCGTCGCGCCCATCAGTTCGCCATCGACGCCGTTCAGCATCATCGCGTTGGCGATGCGCGTGCAGATTTCCATCTGTGCCGGTGTGTGTGCCGCGATCAGCATACCGCGCTGACTGAGCATGACGTTGAAGTTCAGCTCCCGGCTCAGGCCTTCGTAGAGCTTGAGCGCGAGGTCGTAGAGCGCGACGCTTTCTGGATAGAAGTAGTTCGACCGGACAACCGTGGTATTGCGCCCGGTGTTGCCGCCGCCGATCCAGCCTTTTTCCAGCACGGCGACGCGTTTCATCCCGTGGTTCTTCGCAAGGTAATAGGCGGTTGCAAGGCCATGTCCACCGCCGCCGATGATCACCGCGTCATAGGCGGGCTTTGGCGTGGCTTTTTCCCAGGCCGGACGCCAGCCACGTTGGCCTTGAAGGCCCTCTCGCAGCAAGGCAAGGGCATTGTACCTCGCCGTCACCCGCCTGCCTCTGCGATTGCCCACGCTCGAAAGGATTCAACCTCCTCTGGTGTTGCCTCCTTGCCCGTAAAGCCGAGCAGATAACCCTCCAGCCGCGCCATGCGGATCCGCATCGGCTCGCTCTGGTCAAGTGCATGGTATCCGAGTTGCATGAAATAGAGGATGCGGGCCCGCACATCGGCCTCGTAATCCGAGTAGCCATGGCGGCGGTACATCGCGGCTACCGCCGCCAGCCTCGTGTCATCGGCCCGATCGATGACACGCCGGACCAACCCGTCGCGGCGGGCCCATTCACGGACCGCGAAGTCGAGCCGCTGGTCGAAAAGCGCCGGGTCGACGAAGCATCGGAAGAAGTTGCAGACGGCTTCGGTGATCGTCTGGGCAGGCATTTCGCAATGGCGCACGAGGATTGCAGTGTTCGTCGTCTCCCAATCCGCCAGCAGCGCGTCGAGGAGATCCTTGCGGCTCTTGAAGTACCAGTAGAACGAGGATCGGGCGACCTGAAGGCGCTCGCCAATGGTCAGGACCTTCACCTCTGCCACGCCGTCAGACACAAGGATGTCACGTGCGACATTCAGCCAGTCCTCGCGCGTTACGCGCTGGCCGGTGGTCGTATCATCCCGCTGCAGTTTCACGATCTTGCCGTTGTCGCGTGTCATGGTCAGCTCTCCGGCGGGGCGCCGCCCTCGGCGGTCCGGCGCGTGATGTAGTCAGTCATGGCATCCATTCTGCCGGGGTCAATCGGTGCGCGCCAATCCTCGGCCACGATACGCTTCCAGACCCCCGTCGCCCGGGTATTAGCGTCAAGCGCACCGCGTTCGGTCCACGTCCCGAAGTTCGACCAGTCGGCGACGACCGGCTCATAGAATTCCGTCTGGTAGCGGGCCATGGTCTGGGTCGTGGCGAAGAAATGCCCGCCCGGTGCGACCTCGGCGATGGCGTCGAACCCGATCTCGTCCGCGCCGCAGGGGGTTTCCGCGCAAAGCTCGGCCACCATCTGCAAGGCCTCGATATCGGTAATCATCTTTTCGTAGCTGATGCTCAGCCCGCCCTCCAGCCAGCCGGCGGCATGGATGATGGTCGTCGCCCCGGCCATGAGACAGCCCCAGAGCGCGAACTGCGTCTCGTGCGCGGCCTGCGCGTCGTTGATGTTGCCCGCCGACCCGGTTGCGCAGCGCCACGGGAGGCCGATTAGGCGTGCGAGCTGTCCGGCGGCCAAAGACGCCTTGAAATGCTCGGGCGTACCAAGCGCAGGGGCGCCGGATTTCATGTCAACGTTCGAGGTGAAGGTACCATACATCACCGGCGCGCCGGGTTGGGCCAGCTGATTGAGTGTGATCGCCGCCAGCGCCTCGGCATGGGAAAGCGTGATCGCCCCCGCGACAGTGATCGGTGCCATCGCCCCCATCAGCGTGAAGGGCGTCACGATTGCCACCTGCCCCGCGCGGGCGAAATCGATCAGGCCCTGCGCCATCGGAATGTCGATCTGGCGTGGCGAGTTGGTGTTGATGATCGTGTAGCAATGGGTATCGGCCTCAAAGGCCGCGTCGTCGAGACCGCGCGCGCGTTTCAGCAATTCAAAGCTGTCCAGCACCTGTGGCGTGCCGCGCGAGAAGACGAAGGGCACTTTGTCAGACAGTTCGATCTGAGCCTTCATCGTGGCGTAGTGGCGCAGGTGCACCGGCACGTCCTGCGGCTCAACCAACGGCGGCACAAGGTGCAGCACGTCGAAGTACTGCGTCAACTGCACAAGTTCCCTGAAGTCGCGTTCGGTGCCAGGCCGTCGGCCACGTTCCAGATCGGTCGCGTGGGGGCAGCCCGCACCCGGCTGAAACGTCAGGCTGCCGAGTTCCAGAAGGAGATCACGCTCTGGCGCGCCGCCCCGCATCGTTATTCTGCGCGGCGCCGTGGCCAGGGCCGCAGCCACGATGTCACGGCCGAGGAACACCATATGGCTGTCCTCGTCGACCCGTGCGCCTGCGGCGAGAAAGATCGCCCTGGCCGCCGGCAGCAGAACACGAACGCCAAGCTCTTCGAGGACGCGCAGGGCCGTGTCGTGCATTGCCGCGATCTGGTCGTCCGAAAAGACGCGCATCGGCGGGAAGGGATTGCGCAACTGCCGGTAATTGGTCGCGCGCAGTTCGGATGGGGGTATATCCCCACCCCGACGACCGCGCCGACGTGCGCCCGCTTCGACCCCGGTCATCCCCGCATCGCCTTGCCCGTGGGGTCATAGGGGGACGGCGCGATAACGCGGGCTGGCCGCTCCTGCCCGACGATATGGGTCGTCAACTCGGTGCCAATGTCATTCACGCCCTTGTCGACCATCGCGAGCGCATAGGACTTGCCCATAGTATGACCGAAACCGCCCGAGGTGACGAAGCCGACCCGGCGGCCGTCCTTCCAGATCGGTTCATAGCCCGACGCATCGGCATCTGTCGCATCCACCTCCAGCATCACGACACGGCGCGCAGGACCATTGCTGTCGCGCTCGGCCATGGCGGCATTCTTGCCGATGAACGCGCCCTTGTCCCAAGCA
>JAUIDM010000423.1 GCA_030428915.1 Alphaproteobacteria bacterium
GCCGTGGCCGGCCGCTCGTTCAACCGATCACCGCTTGGCGAGCGGCCGGCTGTCCATGGAGACTAAGAGGGCTCGTTGACGTTTTGTCCGAATTAACGGATATTTACGTGAACCGATCGTCCTTCTGTAGTCGGGATGGAAGCTGAGGATACGACGGAGTTCGGGCACCTCCTTGGTGAGCGTTCCCGTCTTGTCGAAGAGCACGACGTCGGCGTCGTAAAACATCTCCGCGGCGCGGATGTCCTTGATCAGGATCCCCTTCGAGGACGCCAGGCGCACTTGGTTGAGCATGCCGATCGACGCCACGACGCGCATGCGCGCGGAGCCCCAGCCCATGGCCGCCGTCGCGGCCATGGGGACCCCGCCGAAGTAGAAGAAGCCGAAGATCAGCCCGAGCACCGGCGCGGTCTGACGATCGGCGAGGTCGTGCACGCGCACCTCGCTGTGCTGCATCGCGTAGTTCATCGTGTTGTCGAGCAGCTGCGCCATCTTGAACACGAAGGTCTCGTCACCCGCCTTCTGAACCTCGACGACGAGCTTGCCGCCCATGACCAGGGTCGAAGCGCACACCTCATCCCCTGGCGCCTTCTCGGCGGGACGTGATTCGCCGGTGAGCACCTGCTGATCAACGGTGCCGAAGCCATGACGCACGACGCCGTCACAGGGGACGACTGCGCCGGTGTAGACGACCACGAGGTCACCCGGGCGCAGCGTGGACGCGGGGACCTCGACCTCGCCATCGCTGGTCACCAACCAGGCCACGTCCACCTGCGCGTCGATGAGTCCCTGGATGCTCTCGTGGGCGTAGCTCAGCATCCGGATCCGCGCTCGGCTCGCGAGTTGAAAGACGAACAGGACGATGTAGAAGGCGAGGATCTGCGCCGAGAGCCCGAGCAGGACGATGATGAGCGCGCTGGGGACCTCGAAGCCCAGCTTCTTCTGGTAGACCAGCTTCACGTAGGCCCGGCGCAACAGGTCGCTGAACACCACAACGCCCAGCACCATGTAGGAGACGAGCGCCAGGGCCGTGGAGGCCGTGACCACGGCCGCGACGTTGGCACCCAGGCCGAACGCCAGACGCTTCAGCGAGCGGTTGCTGTACCTGATGGAGTCCAACTCACGCATGATCCGGAGGCGGGTGATCTCATCCCCGGTATCACCCTCCGGCTCCGGCCCTGACCCGTCTCCCTCCGCTTCACGCTCCCCGGGAGCCGCCCCGTCACCGTCCGGAGTGTCATCACCGGCCGCTCCGAGCAGCCGGAACCCAGCGTAGGTCGCGACAGCGGCGGTCGCGACCTTGAACAGCAGTCCCAAGGTGAACATCCCGACCGCCTAGCTCGCCACCGACGAGTCAGCATGGCGCCCGCCGGTCGTCGCGCGAAAGGAAACCGGAAGCGCCTCGACCCCCCGGAAGAACGGGTGCAGTCGTTGCTTGACGACGTCCGTCGTCAGGCGCAGCTCGGACAAGCTCTTCAGGAGAAGTTCGAAGGCGACCGTCGCCTCCAGACGCGCCAGGGAGGAACCGAGGCAGAACCGGATCCCCGCCCCGAACGCGACGTGCCTGTTCGGGCTGCGAGTGATATCAAACCGCTCGGGCTCCGGAAATTGAGCTGGATCACGGTTCGCAGCACCCAGGCAGAGCCACAGTTCCTCGTTGGCCGGGATGCAGGTCGAACCTACGGAGAGCGCTGACGCCGTGACTCGCTTGGAGAACTGCACGGGGCTGTCGTACCGCAGCATCTCCTCTATGGCCGCCGGGAGGAGCGCGGGGTCCTCACGCAACGTCTGATGTTGTTCCGTGTTCCGGAGCAAGGCGTAGAGACCATTACCAAGAAGGTTCATCGTGGTCTCATGCCCGGCAAAGAGGAGCGTTATGCAATTGCTGAAGAGTTCTCTCTCGTTGAGGACAGGGGCGCCCTCGTCGGGATGGACCAGGTAGCTCAAGATGTCGTCGCGAGGTCGCTCACGTCGCTCCGCGATCAGGTCGCGCAGATAGTCAGTCATCTCGAGGTGGGTTTGATAGATGGCTTCGATGTTGGCGGCATCCCGCTCGGAATAGAACTCACTCGTACCAAAACTTGTACCAAAGTAGCTCAGAAGCACCCTGGACCACGTCTGGAGGAGGTGCCGATCACAGCCCGGCACCCCCATCATCTCGGCGATGACCATCGCCGGCAGAGGGTACGCAAGATCCCGAATGACCTCCATCTCGCCTCGGGCCGCGACCTCTCCCAACAGCTCTTCGCAAATTGACTGAATGCGCGGGCGCAGCTGCTCAACAAACCGAGGACCAAAGCTCCTGATGAAGAGCCTGCGAAGGGCGGTGTGCGCAGGAGGCTCGATCTTGAAGAAGCGCTGCGCATGAAGGTCGTTGAGGAACTTGAGCTGCTCACGGACCTCCGGAGGGGCTTGAGCCGATTGGTCGTAGCCGGCCCGATAGGATCTCAGGCGGGTATCCCTCAGGAGTGGTTCAACGTGTTCGTAACGAGTGATGATCCATGCATCCACGGCCTGCATGCGGTACACGGGGGCGTGCTCCCGAAGCCGCTGGTAGAGCGGATAGGGGTCCGCCATTGCCGCGCCAGAGGTAATATCGTAGTCATCGGTTGAAGGAGGTGCAGCCGAGGGCGCCATGATTCAGGTCTCCTCGGTCTGGATCAGAGCCGCGCCTTCCGTGGCCAACTCAGGCGCCGGCATGCATCGGGGAAATCTGTCTCCGTCCGTGCCTGTGCCGTTCCCGGGAATGAACCCAACGCCAACGTCGTAGCGCCGCTCATCGAAGACCTCGCTGGTCACCTTGAAAAGGCGGTTCAAGAAGTTCAGCGTCATGTTGCGCGCGCTGCGTGCCTCGTGCCAACCGCTATCCGTATAGTCTTGCTGATCATAGCGGACGACGAGTGACTCATCGAGGTGCAGCTCCTCACTGAGCACACCGGCGTCGTAGCGACGAAAGATCGCGTGTAGATAGGCCGGGCAATGGCCGTTATCATCATCAGAGGGGTTGATGAAGTCGATCGTATTCGCGCCGTTGGGAGTTACGTCTCGTCAAGAGGTGGAAATCGACTCCCCTCGATCCGTCTCCTCCTCAGCCCGCCTCCACCGGCGGTTCGAGGAACTTCATCACCTTCTTCCTCCACGACGTCAGATAGGCGTCGC
>JAUIDM010000039.1 GCA_030428915.1 Alphaproteobacteria bacterium
CCTGCGACTGTCCCCGCACCGCGCCCATGGGAAAGAGGGACACCCTGTCCCCCTCGGCCAGATCGAGGGCGAGCCGCCTTGGGGACAGGAACACCACGTCTTCTTCCCCCAGGATCACGCATCTTTGCCCCGGATAGCGAACCAGCACCGTCCAGACCGCCATCACATGATCAAGCCGCCCGGCTGCAAACCCCAAGCCGAGGATCAGCGGCGCTTCGATCCGGCTGAGGCATTTCTCGAAATCCGTCGTGTCCTGCTCGGCCACATGACAGAGCCGCTCAGCCGGAATCGCCGCCCGCGTCGCATCCGTGATCGAGTCGAAATCGCCGATCACCGCCTCGGGCATGTATCCCTTCGCGATTGCCACATTCGCGCCACCATCTGCTGCTACAAGGAAGGGGGCATGGGTGAGCGCTTCTTTCAGATAACGGGAACTGCCTTGCCCTGCGCCCAGTAGCGTTACGGGTCGATTGAATTGCAGCAAGGTATCTGACATGCCGGCATTGATGACGAAGATGGCCGAGAGACACAATAAGGGCCGAAAAATAACCTTCAATTAACCAGTTTTTGTCCACGATGCCGCGTAAGCTAAAGAGCAGCCTGAAAAAACAGGCACGGAGGAAGGCGAGTTTAAATGGTCGGTGCTAGTAAGATCCTGACTGTGTCCTACGGCACATTCTCTTGTACGCTGGAAGGGTTTGACGATCCGTTTACGGCGATGAAGGCCATTGCAGAGTATTTCCGCGAACTCGCCGCCGATGATCGCTATTTCGGCGCAGAACCGCCGACGCCGGACATGGATATGCTGCATCGAATCGCCGAACGCGAAGTGCAGCGCCGGGTGGAGGCCCAGGTCAGCGAACACGGCGTCGTGCTGCGCGCGAAAGCCGATGAGGCTCCCTTGCACTACGACGCACCCGCCGCGCCGCAACCGGCCCCGATGGCCGAATCCACCGACGAGACCGACAGCATCGCGGCAAAGCTGATGCGCATCCGCGCGGTCGTTGCCGCCTCGCGGGCGACGGCAGAAGCCGCCCGCCCCGCGACGTCTGATCCGATGCCCGGCCATCCACTGGCGGATGACGACTCCGATCTTGCCGACGATTTCCGTTTCGGACTCGGTCTTGAAGAGGATGGCGCCGAAGAGGCTGTCGGCCCCGACATGGACCATTACGACGGCCTGGCCTCCGAGGAGGTCGCGGACGCAGCAGCGGATGAACACGAGGACGCTGCTGCCGAGGCGGTTGCGGACGATGTCGACGGCGAAGCCGTGGAAGCCTGTGACGATCAGCACGAGGCCGAAATCGAGGCCGTCGAAGCCGCCGCCGAAGAGGTCGATGACGAAGCCGAAATCGAGGTCGTCGAAGCCGCTGCCGACGAGGTCGAGGACGAGGCCGAAATCGAGGCCGTCGAAGCCGCCGCCGAAGAGGTCGAGGGCGAAGCCGAAGTCGAGGCCGTCGAAGCCGCCGCCGACGAGGTCGAGGACGAAGCCGAAGTCGAGGCCGTCGAAGCCGCCGCCGAAGAGGTCGATGACGAAGCCGAAATCGAGGCCGTCGAAGCCGCCGCCGACGAGGTCGAGGACGAAGCCGAAATCGAGGCCGTCGAAGCCGCCGCCGACGAGGTCGAGGACGAAGCCGAAATCGAGGCCGTCGAAGCCGCCGCTGAAGAGGTCGAGGACGAAGCCGAAATCGAGGCCGAGGAAGCCTCCTCGGAACCCGACGCTTCGGAAGGTGCGCTCGATCTCGCGGCCTGGCGCACCGACGATCCGTTGCCGAGCGACATCCCGGTATACGATCCCGATCTGGACGAGGACTGGACCCCGGTCAGCGGCGCACGCGCACGCGTGATCAAGATCCACCGCGCCGCGGCTGCATCGGAGCCTGAAGCGCCCGGGTCGACGGCCGCTCCGGAACCCGCTCCCGAGGCATCCGCGCATGAAGAAACGGCGCGGCAGGAAGAAGAGACCGGCCGTTCGGCCATTTTTGCGGCCCTTGTCGAAGACATCGACGCCGGTTCGGACGATGAACCGCAGAACGAAGAACTGGCCGCCGAAGACGATTCCACCCTCCTGGCCGGCATCGGTGCAGCGATCGGCCGCGAAGACACCGACGCCGAAGACGCGCTGGCCCGCGAACTGGCCGCCATCGCGCGGGAGGCCCGCCGCGACGCCCATGAAGGCCGCGCGATCCTTGAAAGCACCTCCAGCGACGACGATGCCTCGATCGAACGGCTGATGGAGGAAGCGAAATCAAAGCTTGAAGGCGTCGAGAACCGCCGCCGCTTCTCGGCGATTTCGCATCTCAAGGCAGCAGTCGCAGCAACCGTTGCGGACCGAAAGCTCGCCTCGTCACACGATGCGCATCCGCAGGACCCGGCTTCGGCCGATGCGGATATGAACCGCTATCGCGACGACCTGTCCAAGGCAGTGCGGCCGCGCCGGCCCGAGACCGACGCCCCGGCCAGCACGCCGCGCCCCAAGACCCATACCGGCGTGGCGCCGCTGGTCCTCGTGACCGAGCAGCGCGTCGACGGCGAGGGTCGCCGTCAGGACGAGGATGTCGTCAGGCCGCGCCGGATCAGCGCCGACACGTTCATGCGCGAGGATGACGACGATTTCGACGTCGACGACGATGCGCCGGTGTCGCCCGAAGACGCAAAAGACTTTGCCGATTTTGCCGAGCGTCTTGGCGCGACCAGCCTGTCCGAACTGCTGGAGGCTGCGGCCGCCTATACCGCCACCGTCGAAGGCCAGCCGCATTTCTCGCGCCCGCAGATCCTGCGTAAGGTGGCCGATGTCGCCGAAGATACCGATTTCAGCCGTGAGGCGGGCCTGAGGTCGTTCGGCATGCTCCTGCGCGAGGGCAAGATCCAGAAGATCAGCCGCGGCCAGTTCAGGATCACCGGAGCCTCAAAGTTCCTGGCCGAAGGAAAAACCGCTTCCCGTTAGCATCGCCCGCTAAATGAAGAGCGTCAGTCGGAGCGGTCCCCGGATCGCTCCGATTGTTTTTCCGCCCCGGGGTCGGGCTTGCCGATGCCGCGAAAGACGAAGCGGAAGGGCAGGATCCAAAGGAATCCCAGACCCAGGTAGATCAGCACCTCGGCCCAGATCGGCTGCCGCCCCCAGGTCGCGTCCATCCAGTTCACCGCCGTGATCGCGACGACCAGATAGATCGGCAGGCCAACCAGCAGGATCAGAAGCGCGAGGCGGCGGCGGGCGCGATAGCTCAGCATCAGTCGGCAAACGGGTCGGTGACGAGGATCGTGTCGTCCCGCTCGGGGCTGGTGGAAAGCAGCGCCACCGGGCAGTCGATCAGTTCCTCCACCCTGCGGACATACTTGATCGCATTGGCCGGCAGGTCGGCCCAGCTCCGCGCCCCTTCGGTCGACTCCTGCCAGCCCGGCATTTCCTCGTAGATCGGCGTGCAGCGGGCCTGTTTGTCGGCCGCCATCGGCAGATAGTCGAGCCTTTTGCCATCGACCTCGTAGCCGACGCAGATTTTCAGCACCTCGAATCCGTCGAGAACGTCGAGCTTGGTCAGTGCGATGCCCTTGACGCCCGACGTGGCGCAGGTCTGGCGCACAAGACAGGCATCGAACCAGCCGCAGCGGCGCTTGCGCCCCGTCACGGTGCCGAATTCGCGGCCGCGCTCACCCAGACGCTGGCCGTCGCCATCATGCAGTTCGGTCGGGAACGGTCCCTCGCCCACCCGTGTCGTATAGGCCTTGACGATGCCGAGGACGAAATCGATGGCGCCCGGCCCGATCCCCGTCCCGGTCGCCGCTTGCCCGGCGATCACGTTTGAGGATGTGACAAACGGGTAGGTGCCGAAATCGATATCCAGAAGCGCGCCCTGCGCGCCTTCGAAGAGGATGCGCTTGCCCGACTTGCGCGCCTCGTTCATCACCTTCCAGACCGGGGCTGCATAAGGCAGGATCTCCGGCGCGATGGCGCGCAGATCGGCCAGCAGTGCGTCACGATCGATCGGCCCGAGGCCGAGACCGTTGCGCAAGGCGTTGTGATGAATGAGCGCGCGGTCCACGCGCAGTTCCAGCGTTGCGTCATCGGCAAGGTCCGCGACCCGGATCACGCGACGGCCAACCTTGTCCTCATAGGCCGGGCCGATGCCGCGGCCCGTCGTGCCGATCTTGGCGACCGAGTTCTGACCCTCGCGTGCGCGGTCCAATTCACCATGGAACGGCAGGATCAGTGGCGTATTCTCGGCGATCATGAGGGTTTCGGGGCTGATCTCCACCCCTTGTTCGCGGATCGCGGCTATCTCTTTCACCAGATGCCAGGGATCGAGCACCACGCCGTTGCCGATCACCGAAAGCTTGCCGCCGCGTACGACGCCTGAAGGCAGCGCATTCAGCTTGTAGACCTGACCGTCGATGACCAGTGTATGGCCCGCATTGTGCCCACCCTGAAACCGCGCGATCACATCGGCGCGTTCAGAAAGCCAGTCGACGATCTTGCCTTTGCCCTCGTCGCCCCACTGGGCTCCAACCACCACGACATTGGCCATTCGTCACGCTCCCTCAAAGGCAAACCGGGCACCGTATAGCTGGGCTTGCGGGCGGACGAAACCGGTTTTTCGGTATGCAACGGGCGCAACGCCGCCCCGGACTGGATCCGGCGCGTCCGCGCGGTTCGGGAAGAGGTCCCCGATCAAGTCCCGGCCGGCGTCACGCGACCGGGGACCGGTCGCTCACGCAGGAACGACCATGCCCTTGTCGGCGGCCAGCTTGCGCATCTCGCCTTGCAGTTTTTCGAAGGCGCGGACCTCGATCTGGCGGATGCGTTCACGGCTGACATCGTATTGGCCCGAAAGATCCTCCAGCGTCATCGGCTCATCAACCAGACGGCGCTGGATCAGGATATCGCGTTCTCGGTCATTCAGGACCGCCATGGCCTGTTCCAGCAACTCGCGCCGCACGGTAAGCTCATCGGCATCGGCATAGTTGCCAGCCTGATCGGCATCCTCGTCCTCCAGCCAGTCCTGCCACTGGGCGGCGCCGTCCTCGGCCCCCACGGTCGCGTTCAGCGAGGCATCGCCGCCAGACAGGCGCCGGTTCATATCGATGACCTCGTCCTCGGTGACGTTCAGGTCATGGGCAATCTTTTCAACATGCTCCGGGCGCAGATCGCCCTCTTCCAGCGCACCGATCCGGCTTTTTGCCTTTCGGAGGTTGAAAAAGAGTTTCTTTTGCGCCGAGGTCGTGCCGAGCTTCACAAGGCTCCATGAGCGCAGGATGTATTCCTGAATCGATGCCCGGATCCACCACATCGCATATGTTGCCAACCGGAACCCTTTTTCCGGATCGAAACGTTTGACCGCCTGCATGAGACCCACATTCGCCTCGGAAATCACCTCGGCCTGCGGCAGGCCGTAGCCGCGATAACCCATTGCGATCTTTGCGGCGAGGCGCAGGTGGGACGTCACCATCTTGTGGGCGGCAGAGCTGTCGCCGTGATCCACCCACCTTTTGGCCAGCATGTATTCCTCTTCCGGCTCCAGAAGCGGAAACTTGCGAATCTCCTGCAAATAGCGGTTCAGCCCCTGTTCGGGACTCGGCGCGGGAAGATTTGTATAGTTCGACATCGGCACTGACCCTCTCTTTCCGGTCGAGGACCCGGAAATCTAAACCTCCGGACCCCGCACTGCAAGGCCGAGGCCATAGCAGTTTTTATCTAACGTCAGATGAGCGTCGTTCCGTCGTAATTCCAGATTTGTGACAGCCGGCTCACACCCTTGTCAGGTAACGCGATCAGCCCTGCCCTTGTTCCCTGCGCAAAAGATCAAGAAGCGTCTGGAAATCACCGGGCGGCGGGCTTTCGAAATCAAGGCGCTCTCCGGTCACGGGATGGTCGAAGCCGAGCGTCGCGGCATGAAGCGCTTGACGTGGGAACGCGGCGGCCGCCGCGGCGGCGGCGGCGCCCAGAGCTTTGGGCGCCAGCTTGCGCCGCCCGCCATAGACCGGATCACCGATCAGCCCGTGTCCGACATGGGCCATATGGACCCGGATCTGATGGGTGCGACCGGTTTCCAGCCAGCATTCGACAAGGGCGGCGGCGGGTGGGGTGCCAAATGTCTCGACGACCCGGACCCGCGTCACCGCGTGACGTCCGCCATGGAACAGGACTGCTTGTCGTTGCCGGTCGGTCTTGTGGCGGGCAAGCTGTGTGGTGATCTTCAGGATACCGCCCGGTTCGAAATTCGTCCCCCGGACCCCATGCAGGCGTGGATCCGCCGCGTCGGGCACACCATGGGCCAGCGCCAGATAGCGGCGTGTCACAGTGTGTTTTTCGAACTGTTTGGCCAACCCGTGATGCGCCCGGTCGGATTTGGCGACCACCAGAAGTCCCGACGTGTCCTTGTCTATCCGGTGCACGATGCCTGGCCGTCGCTCTCCGCCCACTCCCGACAGCGTGTCGCCGCAATGATGCAGCAGTGCGTTCACGAGCGTGCCGTCGGCAGAGCCGGGAGCGGGATGCACGACCATGCCTGCGGGCTTGTCGATGACGATCAGATCCGCGTCTTCCCACACGATATCCAGCGCAATGGGTTGGGCCACGGTCTCCACCGGTTCCGGCGCGCCGAGCGTGATTGCAAAGATCTCGCCCTCCGATACTTTGGCCTTCGGATTGTCGACTACCGTGCCGTCTTGCGTAACGGCCCCTTCCGCCAGGAGCTTGGCCAACCTTGACCGCGACAAAGCCGCTTGTGCTGGCACATCCCGGGCAAGCGCCTTATCAAGGCGGTCGGGCGGGTTCGGCCCGATCGTCACTTGCAAGGTACGGCTTTCGATGTCCGACATGAACGAGGCTCCGGGGGGCGAGGGCCAAGGCACCCCGCCCGAACTGCGTTTTCTCAAGGTGCTGGTCACGGCGCTGGCCGGGACCATGATCTTCGGCCTGATAACGATCATCTTCCTCTTTGTCACCCGGCTGCCCGATGCCTCTGCACCGCGCCCTGCGCTTCCCGACAACATCACCCTGCCAGAAGGGGTGAAGGCGGAGGCGGTGACGATGGGGCGCGGCTGGATCGCGGTGGTGACAGAGGCGGACGAAATCCTGATCCTCGACGCCGAAACCGGCAATCTGCGCCAGCGCGTGCAGATTGCAACCGGCGACTGAATGCAAGGAGGATGGTACCGACGCCCCGGCTCGAACGGGGGACCCCTAGATCCACAATCTAGTGCTCTAACCAACTGAGCTACGTCGGCACTCGGGGGCCATTTAGACGCCTGCCATCGCGAATGCAAGTCCCGGATTGTGCCGGTCCGGCCAATGCCCGGCTTGCCTCGCCACCCGGTTCCGCTATAGCCAGTCCGGGGTAAAGCGTTTCGGGATTTGGTTGATACAACACGTATCGGAATTCGAACGAACAGGGTTCTAATTCCGAATTCGATGCAAGTCCGAAACGCCAGAGGCGAACGGAGGCCGGTCATGGGGATCGACAAGGAAAGCGACATCTCGGCAAATCTGCAGATCGGGCCGACCACGCTCGGCATGGTGCGGATCTATGTCGAGGCCGACGGGCTGGAATTGCCCCTGGATTTCGATCCCGAAGAGGCCGAGGAGATCGCCGAGGAACTGCGCGCTGCCGCCGAGGCTGCGCGCGGCATGGGCAGTTCTAAGGGGAAATCCCCGAAGCGGTGACACCCGGATCACGGTAGCCCTGCAAACGCAGGGCCGCGTGGCGCGCGAACTTCTGCACCATCACCTTGCGCCGGGCGCCCGCCAGCGGCGCTTCGGGCCCCATCCGCACGATCTCGGCGTCATAGGCGTCGGCCAGGATCAGGCCGGTCCCCTCGGGCAACAGGTCCACCGGGAAATCGGCATCGACCGCCCAGAAGAATCGGTCGCCCCATTCAAGGTAGTTCTGCCATTTGCGGTCCGAGATGAAATCGACCCGGCTCGACTTGCATTCCACGATCCAGAGTTCGCCTTTCGGTCCAAGCCCCATCACGTCGAGCCGAAGGCCGGGCGCCGGCACCATCTCCTCCACCGTGGCAAAACCATGGTGCAGAAGGTGACGGCAGACACCGCGCGCAAGAAGCTGGCCGGGCATGAGATCATCGTGCATGGGTAAAATATGAACAGAAAGTGAACATCTGTCCAGAGGGCGGATTTTGCAGCCTCTCTAACTAAAGTTGGATGGCGCCGGCTGGGGTACGGGTGCATCGCTTGAGCCGTCAGAGCAAGGAGGAATGGATGCTGCTTGATGATCACCTGCGGCGGACGGGCGCGGACCTGTTTCGGTGGCGAAGTTACGTGTTGTTGGCATTCTTGCCCTTCATTGCTCTGACACTCACCCATGGCGAGGTGATCGAGGCCAGCCTGGGGGAATTGCCCGGTGACATCTACGAGGCTGTCTGCATCGTCCTGGTGGTGGTTGGCGAGACGCTCCGCGTCATGACAGTGGGGTTTGTACCCGCCGGCACGTCCGGGCGAAACACCAGGTCCCAGATCGCGAAATCACTGAATACGACCGGACTATATTCGCTGACCCGCAATCCGCTCTATCTCGGCAATTGCCTCATGTATGTCGGCATTGTCGGATTCTCTCAAAACCTGGTCCTCACACTCATTTTGGGACTGGTGTTGTGGATCTACTACGAACGCATCATCCTCGCCGAGGAAAGCTTTCTGGCGGCGAAATACGGCGAAGCGTACCAAGCGTGGGCGGCGCGTGTCCCCGCGTTCTTTCCGCGCTTCGGCGGATGGCAAAGGCCGGCGCTTCGCTTCTGCCTGCGCACGGTGATCAAGCGCGAACACGCCTCGATCTTCGGCGCCTTCGTCATGCTTTGGCTTATCGAGGTCGCGGGGGATTTCTTCGGTGCCGATGCGGAAGGAATAGAGGCGCGCGAGATCGTCACACTTGCGCTTGCTGTCATCGCAGAACTGACCGCGCTCTTCCTGAAAAAACGCACCTCACTTCTGCAAACCGAAGGCCGCTGAGCCCTTGCCGAGCGACCGTTACCGCCCTATCTCTGGTGCCGGCGGGTTCTGCGCTTCCCGTGCGGGGCCCTTTTCCAGTGGCCGATAATTTTTTCCGAGGGAGCTGGCTCTGTCTGGATCGTGGTCCTGATACCCGGCACCCACCTGGTGAGACCAGGCTCCGGGGAAATACACGCCCTCACGGTCGCCGCGGTTCCCGCCACCACGCACTTGAAAAGACGGGCGTGGCGGAGAACACGATGGGTCGTTGTAAGGACCGCGCTGACATCTCCCAAATCCTATGCGAACCGGTTCCCGATGATCAGAACAGGCTGCCCTGATCGGGCGGCGGGTCGGACTTCGGCGGTTTCGACTTGGCCGGGCTAGCCGCGAGAACCGGCAGGGTTCCGTCATGGAACTCGATCTCCAGCGCGCCGGCCTTTTCGGCAGCTGCTTTCGTCTTGACCACGGCACCCTCGGCCCTGATCACCGCATAACCGCGCTTCAGTGTTTCGGTGTAGCCGAGCGTCTGGCGCATACGATCGGCGGTGACGATCCGCTCTGCCAGTGCGTCCAGCCGCTGCCGCTGCGCATTGGCAAGACGCCCGGTCAGCGCGTCGAGGTCGGCGCGGCGGCGGGTATTTTCCCGCACGGCATCGCGCGATAGGCGCGCGAGCGCGGGGGCAAGGCGGTCGGCGAACGTGGCGAAATGGCGCCGTTCGCGGGCGATGAGGCCGGTTAGCGCCGCCGGATGCAACCGCCCCGCAACCGAATTGAAGCCCGCGCGTTTGCGCGTGGCCGCCGCATGAAGCGCGGGGCCAAGCCGGTCCGACCATTGGTCGAGCCCCTGCCGCGCCGGATCCAGAAGCGCCTCGGGCCGGCCAAGCGCACGGGAGAGGTCTGCAAGCCGCTGGCGGCGCTGGTCGAGCCGCTGGGTCAGCGCCCGCGACAGCCGCGCGCCCTGATCGGCGGTCCAGCTCAGCAGCTCCATCCGGACTGGCACCGCCTTTTCCGCTGCCGCCGTCGGCGTCGGCGCGCGGTAATCGGCAGCATGGTCGATCAGCGTCGTATCGGTTTCGTGCCCGACAGCCGAGATCAGGGGAATGGCGCTGTCGGCGGCGGCGCGGACGACCACTTCCTCATTGAAGCCCCAGAGGTCTTCCAGCGATCCGCCGCCGCGTGCGACGATGATCAGGTCAGGACGTGGCAGCGCGCCACCGGGCGCAAGCGCGTTGAAGCCCCGGATGGCGGCGGCGACCTCGGAGGCGCATTTCTCGCCCTGCACCGCGACGGGCCAGATCAGCACCTTGCGGGGGAAGCGGTCACGCAGGCGATGCAGGATATCGCGGATCACCGCGCCCGAGGGCGAGGTGACGACACCGATCACCTCGGGCAGATAGGGAATGGGCTGCTTGCGTTCGGGCGCGAAGAGCCCCTCGGCCGCCAAAGCCGCCTTGCGCTTCTCAAGCATCAGCATCAGGGCGCCCATGCCGGCCGGCGCGATATCCTCCACGATCAGTTGGTATTTCGACTGACCCGGGAAAGTGGTCAGGCGCCCTGTGGCGATCACCTCCATCCCCTCTTCCGGCCTGACCGACAGCCGCGCCGCCTGCCCTTTCCACGAGACCGCGGCGATGACCGCGCGGTCATCCTTAAGGTCGAAATAGAGGTGCCCCGAGGCAGGACGAGAGACCCGCCCGATCTCACCCCTCACCCTCACATGGCCGAACTCCCCCTCGATCATGCGCTTCACCGCGCCCGAGATTTCCGAGACGGTGAATTCATGGGCATTGCCGCCCTGCTGGCTGTCCTCGAAGATGTCCATGGGTCCGCTTGTATCCTCTGGCCCCCGACCTTAGAACGCCCGACAGGCGAGGCCAAGCGGGGGACGGCAATGAATATTCTCATTCTGGGCAGCGGCGGGCGTGAACATGCCCTCGCCTGGGCGGTCAAGCAGAACCCCAAATGCGACCGTCTGATCGTGGCGCCCGGCAATGCGGGAATCTCGATGCTGGCGGAATGCGCCGACCTCGAAATCATGGACGCGGCGGCGGTTGTGACCTTCGCCGAGGAGAATGCCGTCGATTTCGTCATTGTCGGGCCCGAGGCGCCGCTCGCGGCCGGTGTCGCCGATGCACTCCGCGCAGCGGGTATCCTGACCTTCGGCCCCTCGGCAGAAGCCGCGCGGCTGGAAGCCTCGAAAGGCTTCACCAAGGAGATCTGCGACGCGGCGAAGGCACCGACGGCGGGTTACGCGCGCTTCACTGACAAGTCTGCGGCCACGGATTATGTCCGTATTCAGGGCGCGCCGATCGTCGTGAAGGCCGACGGGCTGGCCGCCGGCAAGGGCGTGATTGTGGCGATGACGGTCGAAGAGGCCTTGGCCGCGCTTGACGACATGTTCGGCGGCGAATTCGGCGCGGCCGGTGCCGAGGTGGTGATCGAGGAATTCATGGAGGGCGAGGAGGCCTCGCTCTTCGTTCTCTGCGATGGCACCAATGTGCTCGCCGTCGGCACCGCGCAGGACCACAAGCGCGTGGGCGACGGCGACACGGGGCCGAACACGGGCGGTATGGGCGCCTATTCCCCCGCGCCGGTGCTGTCGGACGCGGTGCTGGAACAGGCGATGGATCAGATCGTGCGACCGACCGTCGCCGAGATGGCGCGGAGGGGCACGCCGTTCCAGGGCGTGCTTTATGCCGGGCTGATGATCAGGGACGGTCAGGCGCGGCTGGTGGAATACAATGTCCGTTTCGGCGATCCGGAATGCCAGGTCCTGATGATGCGGCTTGGCGCGCAGGCCTTTGACCTGATCCATGCCTGTGCCGAGGGGCGACTCGGCGAGATGAAGGTCAACTGGGCCGACGATCACGCACTGACGGTGGTGATGGCGGCCGAGGGCTATCCGGGCGCCTATGCCAAGGGATCGCAGATCCGGGGGCTGGAGGAACTGCCCGAGGATTCGTCTCATATGGTCTTTCATGCCGGGACGGCGGAACGGGACGGCTCGGTCATCGCCTCGGGCGGAAGGGTGCTGAACGTGACCGCACGGGGGACGACATTGGCCGACGCGCGGGATGAGGCTTACGCGATGGTCGATGCAATCGACTGGCCCGGCGGATTCTGCCGCCGCGATATCGGCTGGCGGGCGCTCTGAGATATCGGCCTCGGCTTCGCCTCGGCCGACCCGCCGGGAGGGCGCTGCCCTCCCGGACCCTCCCGGGGTATTTTCACAATGAAGAAGTGCTGAAGGTCAGTCGCAACCGGCAATCCGGTCAAAGCCGTCCGGACCCTTGTAGGGGGCGAGTTCACGGCTGCTGAGGTTGCCGTCCGCGAGCGTCGTCCCGATCACCCGCGTCCAGTCCGAATTGGCCGTGAGGACGGTTGGGCGACCCGCGCAAATGGCGATGCGGCCCTGGATGAAGGGATCACCGATCTTGTGGTTGGTCAGGCCTTCACGCGTGGCGACCTCGGTCAGCGCGCCGTTCCGGAACCGCCAGACGCGCAGGATCTTGGCCAGGTGCGGGCGGTCGACATAGGTGATCTCGACCGCGCCGTCTGCGTCGAGGTCGGCGGCCCCGATCGGTGCCAGCCAGCGGTGGCGCTGACCGATGAACGGGGTGGCCGCAACGAACCCGTTTTCGTCATAGACCGCGAGCCGCGCGCCAATTTGAAGGTCACTTTCGACCACGATCACCTCGGGACCGCCATCGCCGTCGAGATCGACGAGGCGGGGGGCGATGTCTTCGAAGACGCGCGAGTGCGGCAGTACGATCCTGCGGGCGGGGCCGGTCTGCATCCTCAGAACCAATGCGCCGTATTCGACGGCGTCGCCGAGCACGGCGTGGCCATAGCGCGTGGTCGGATCGTCATAACGCGCGCCGGCGATCTGGGCCTGGACGGCGCCGGCTGCGGTCAGAAACGCCGCAGTCAGCACCGCACGGGCGGTCATCAGATCTGCTTTTCAGGCATGAAGACCTTCAGCCCGTCGAGCGCGTCCGAGACCTTGAGCTGGCAGGTCAGGCGCGACCGGGCCGGATCGGGCTCATAGGCGAAATCGAGCATGTCCTCTTCCATCGCGTCCTTGGCGGGCAGTTTTTCAACCCAGTCCGGATCGACATAGACATGGCAGGTCGAACAGGCGCAGGCGCCGCCGCAATCGGCCTCGATTCCCGGAATGCCGTTGTCGCGCGCGCCTTCCATTACGGTCAGCCCGTTCGCCACATCGACGACATGCTCGGTGCCGCCAAATTCCACATAGGTGATCTTCGCCATCGTCCTGCCTTCGCAATCTCAGCCTGTTCCCGCCGACATAGGGGAATTTTTCCGCTTTTGCCAGAGTCAGGGTGGCTTTCCGGGTTGAGGAAAATGTTCTATAAATGTTCCCATGCTGACCGATTACCATCCCCTGCGGGACTGGCCGCGCCCGCCTGCCGCCCTGCCTCATGCACGGCTGAATGAACCGCCGCGCGGCGCGCTGGTGACGGTGGCGGGGCTCGTGCTGGTCCGGCAGCGACCGGGCACCGCCAAGGGCGTGGTCTTCCTGACGCTGGAGGACGAGACGGGCGTGGCCAATGTCGTCATCTGGCGCAAGGTCTTCCTGCGGTTTCGCCGCGCGGTCGTGGCGGGGCGGCTTCTACGCGTCACCGGACGCTTGCAGCGCGACAGCGAGGTCGTCCATATCGTCGCCGAAAAGATCGAGGATATTTCCGAGATGCTCGACGAATTGCTGCGCCCCCCGGTTGCCGGTCCGGCCCCGTAGGCCGGAATAACGGCGGCTTTTCTTGTCCGTCCCGATGCTCTACATCGGCCAGGCAGGATGGACGCAAGGCAAGGCCCCCAGATATGGACCACTTCCTTTACCGCGACGGCGCGCTGCATGCCGAGGATGTGGCAATCGCCGAGATCGCCGCGTCGGTCGGCACACCTTTCTACGTCTATTCGACGGCAACTCTGGAGCGGCACTACAGGCTCTTTGAAGAGGCGCTCTCGCCCCTGCCCCATCTCATCTGCTTCGCGATGAAGTCCTGCGGCAATCTCTCGGTCGTGAAGACGCTTGGTGCGCTTGGCGCGGGGGTCGATGTCGTCTCAATCGGCGAATACCTGAAGGCGAAGGCCGCGGGCGTGCCCGGCGAGCGCATCGTCTTTTCCGGCGTCGGCAAGACGCGGGAAGAGATGCGTGTGGCCCTTGACGGCGGCATCCGACAGTTCAACGTGGAAAGCGAGCCCGAGCTTTTTGCGCTGAGCGAGGTGGCATCCTCGATGGGCCTCAGCGCGCCGATCACGATCCGGGTCAACCCGGATGTGGATGCCAAGACCCATGAGAAGATCGCGACCGGCAAGAAGGAAAACAAGTTCGGCATTCCGATCAGCCGGGCCCGCGCGGTCTATGCCGAGGCGGCAAAGCTGAACGGCATCGACGTCGTCGGCATCGACGTCCATATCGGCTCGCAACTCGTCGATCTGGTGCCGTTCGAAGAGGCCTACCTCAAGGTCGCGGACCTTACCCGGCAACTTCGCGCCGATGGGCACGATATCCGCAGGCTGGATCTCGGCGGCGGGCTTGGCATTCCCTATGAGCGTTCAAACGCAGCCCCGCCCCTGCCCCTCGACTACGGCGCGGTGATCAAGCGCACCGTCGGCGATCTCGGCTGCGAGGTGGAGATCGAGCCGGGGCGGCTGATTTCCGGCAATGCCGGGCTCATGGTGAGCCGGGTCATCTACGTGAAATCGGGAGAGGAGCGCGATTTTCTCATTCTTGACGCGGCGATGAACGATCTGATCCGCCCGTCGATGTACGGCGCGCATCACGACATCGTCCCGGTGATCGAACCTGCGCCTGCGACCCTGCCGCAGCCCTATGACATCGTCGGCCCGGTCTGCGAGACCGGTGACACCTTCGCCAAGCAACGTGCCCTGCCGCCGATGCAGGCGGGCGATCTGGTCGCCTTCCGGTCGGCCGGGGCTTACGGCGCGGTCATGGCGTCCGAGTACAATATGCGGCCGCTCATCCCTGAAGTTATGGTGAACCAGGATCAATTCGCCGTAATCCGTGCCCGTCCCACCTATGACGAAATGATAAACCGCGATAGCATGGCCCCGTGGCTTTAGCGCGCAATCACGCGCGCAGGTCCGGAACGGAGGCCGGCAACCGGCGTGAGAAAGGTCAAAGCTCTTCCGCATGAGGCGCTGAGACGCCTCAAATGGCCCGTGCGCATCACGCGGGCCGGGATGGCGGCTGAACGGATCACGCGCGGATTCTGGCCGGTCTGGACGATTCTCTTTGCCGTGATCGCCGCGCTGGCGCTGGGTCTGCACGACAGCCTGCCGGTCGAGGTGGTCTGGATCGGCGGCGTTCTGGCGCTTGGCGGGCTCGGCTGGGCGCTTGTCGCGGGCATCCGCGGCTTCCGCTGGCCAACGCGGGCCGAGGCGTTGGAGCGGCTTGACCTGACCATGCCGGGCCGGCCCATCGCAACCCTGCAGGACAGTCTGGCGCTTGGCCATGAGGACAAGGGCTCTGCCGCCGTCTGGCGCGCCCATGTCGCGCGGATGGCAGAGCGGGCGGTGGGGGCAAGGCCGCCTGCGCCGGACCTGAGGGTCTCGCGCCGCGACCGCTTCGCGCTGCGCTATGCGGCCTTCACCGCCTTTGTCGTGGCGCTTCTCTTCGGCTCGTTGTGGCGCGTAGCCGAAGTGCCGGGTCTCGTCACGCCGCAGGGCCCGGTCAATGCAGCCGCCGGGCCGTCATGGGAGGGCTGGGCCGAACCGCCGACCTATACCGGCCTGCCGAGTCTCTACCTCAACAGCATTGAGGCGGCCGAACTCACGCTGCCTGAAGGCACGCGTATTACGTTGCGCCTATACGGCGACACGGCCGCCCTCGATGTCGAGGAAACCGTGTCGGGTCGCCCGCCGGTCAATGCCGGGACCGAGGCGCCCGTCGAAACTGCATCAGTCCGTGCCATCGATTTCGAGGCGGTCCGGAACGGGCGGCTCTCCATCACCGGCGATGGCGGGCGCGAATGGCGGCTGACCATCGTGCCGGACGATCCGCCAACGGTGACGATCACCGGCAAGGTGATGAAAGAGGCCGACGGGCGCATGTCGCAGCCCTTCCTCGCGACAGACGACTATGCCGTGACCACGGGCCGCGCGCTCTTCGAACTGGACCTTGGGGCCGTCGATCGCCGTCATGGCCTTGCCGCCGAACCGGAGGCCCGGGAGGCCTTGGTCTATGACCTGCCGATGCCGATCACCGGCGACCGGTCGGAATTCAACGAGGCGTTGGTCGAGGATGCGTCCAAACATCCCTGGGCCAACCTGCCGGTCAAACTGACCCTTGAGGTGACGGACGGCCGCGACCAGACCGGTCAGAGCCCGGCGGAGCATCTGGCACTTCCCGGGCGCACCTTTTTCGACCCTGTGGCCGCCGCGCTGATCGAACTTCGCCGCGACCTCCTCTGGACCCGCGACAATGGCAAACGTGTCAGCCAGATTCTGCACGCCTTGACCCACCGGCCCGAAGGGCTTTTGCGCAATGAACGCGCCTATCTGATGATCCGCGTGGCGATGCGCAGGCTGGATGCCGCGCTGGGTCAGGGGCGGATCAGCCCCGAGATGCGCGACGAACTGGCCGAGGCGCTGTGGGAGATTGCCGAACTGATCGAAGATGGCGGGCTGGCCGATGCGCTGGAACGCATGCGGCAGGCGCAGGAGCGGCTGTCCGAGGCGATCCGGCGCGGCGCCTCGCCCGAGGAAATCCAGCAGTTGATGGATGAACTGCGGCAGGCGACCGACGATTATATCCGTAAGCTGGCCGAGAATATGGAGCGGCGCGGCGCGGACGAGCCGAACCAGCAAGCGCAGAACAACCAGTCGATCACCGGCGACCAGATCCAGCAGATGATGGATGAAATCCAGCGCCTGATGGAAGAAGGCCGCATGGCCGAGGCGCAGGAGCTTCTGGAGCAGTTCCAGCGGATGATGGAGAACCTGCGCGTGACCGAAGGCCAGAACGGCGAAGGCCAGCAGGGACCGGGCGGTCAGGCGATGGAGGATCTGCGCCAGACGCTCCGCGACCAGCAGGGACTGTCGGACGAGGCCTTTGGCCAGTTGCAGGAACAATTCGGCCAGAATGGTCAGGGAGAGCAGCAGCAAGGCGAGCCGGGTCAGCAGGGCGAAGGCCAGGAGGGGCAGGAAGGCGAAAACGGGCAGGAGCCGAATGGCAGCGCCGATGGCGCGGGGCGCGGCGAGGGCAGCCTTGCCGAACGCCAGCGCGCGCTCCGCGAGATGCTGCGCCGTCAGGAAGGCGGGCTGCCCGGCGATCCTTCGGCCGAACGCGACGCCGCGCGGCAGGCGCTGGAAGACGCGGGTCGGGCGATGGACGGCGCTGAAGAGGCGCTTCGCGAGGGCGATCTACCGGACGCGCTGGAACGGCAGGCCGAAGCGATCGAGAACCTGCGCGAAGGCCTGCGCAATCTGGGCGAGGCGCTGGCCCAGAATCAGCCGCAGCAGCCAGGCAACCAGGGCGAGGCCTTCGGCGACGGTACACGAGAAATGCCGCGCGATCCGCTGGGCCGGACGACGGGACGTTCAGGGCGCCTCGGCACCGAGGAAAGCATGTTGCAGGGCACCGATGTCTATCGCCGCGCCCGCGACCTTCTGGACGAAATCCGCCGCCGTTCGGGCGACCAGACCCGCCCGCCAGTGGAACTGGATTACCTCAAGCGGCTGCTCGACCGGTTCTGATTGAAGCGTTTCGGGACTGCGCCGACAAAGCAAGGCTGCAGAACTCGGACGAGAATGGCTCGAATTCCGATTCAATGGAAACCCGAAACGCTAAAGGAAAACCGCGCGTCGGGCCGTCACTGCCCGCTGGTCGAGCCCTTCAGCGACTCTGTCAGCGATTGCATCGTGGT
>JAUIDM010000424.1 GCA_030428915.1 Alphaproteobacteria bacterium
AGGCCGCGAAGACATGAAACAGCGGCAGCGGGCAGATCAGCACATCGGTTTCGTCGAACAGCAGCGTGCCACCCAGCCAGCCGTTATAGACCATGCCGGAATATTTGTGCTGCGCGACTTTGGGCATGCCGGTCGTGCCGCCGGTGTGGAAATAGGCCGCGACCCGGTCGCCCGTGCTGTCCGCGAAGGTCAGCCGGTCGGCGGGTTGTTTCGCGCATTCAGCATTGAAATCCTTGATCTTGGCTTTGTGTTCCACCGGGTTCTTCGGCCGCACCAGCGGTACGATCCAGGATTTGGGCGGCGCCAGATAGCGATTGAGGTCGACCTCCAGAACTGATTGGACATCGGGTGCCAGCTTCAGCGCGGCGGCGGCCTTTTGTGGAACATCGGTCTTCGGGAAGGCCTTCAGCGTGACCAGCACCTTGGCCTTCGTCTCGCGCAGGATTGCGGCGATCTGCTCGGGCTCCAGAAGCGGATTGATGGGATTGACGATGCCCGCGACTGCGCCGCCAAGAAGCGTCGCGGCGGTTTCCAGCGCGTTGGGCAGCAGGTAGGCGACGACATCGTTTTCGCCGATGCCAAGCGAGCGGAAGAGGTTCGCGGCCTGCGTGACCTTGCCGACGAGACCATTCCAGTCCCAGGTTTCGGCCTTGGATTTCGGGTCGGACAGGATCTGGAAACTGATGGCGTTACGCGCGCCGTGCCGGGCACTGGTCTTTGTCAGGAACTGGTAGAGCGTGACCGGCAGGTCGCGCTGGTCATAAGGCATTTCCTGTTCAATGGCATCGCGATCCGCGACGCCCGAAAACTTCGGCATCTCACTCTCCCCTTTCCGGCTTTCCCGGACTGTCCTTGGCGTCAGGATGCGGTCAAAGGCCGTGCGGGGCAAGAGTATGAAATGGCAGGCGACGCCGCGTCAGAACGCCCGGCCCCGGTGGTTCGGGGGCCAGGCCGCCCATCGGGTGGCGCTTACTTCTGCGGAATGCGCAAGACCTGACCCGGATAGATCTTGTCAGGATGCTTGAGCATCGGCTTGTTCGCCTCAAAGATTTCCGGGTAACGATTGGCGTTGCCAAGCGTCTTCTTGGCGATGGCTGACAGTGTGTCCCCCTTGACGACGGTGTGGAACACGGCGTCCTTCGTATCATTGTCATCCGAGGTCTCGACCTCGGCCACGCCATCGACGTTGCCGACCGCAAGGATGACCTTTTCCTTCATCTCGGGACTGATGGCCTTGCCGCCAAGCTTCACCGTGTCACCCTCGACCTTGATATCGAGCCCGCTGGCATCCAGACCAAGTTCCTTGATCTCCGCCTTCAGCGCCTCTTCGGAGGTTTCGGCCGCTTCTGCTGCCCCCGCCCCGAACAGCTTCTTGCCGGCATCCTTTACGAAACTCCAAACTCCCATGGTGACCTCCACTGTCAATCTGAACCATTACTGCCGCCATCGCGCGGCCGTTCGACTATTTGCGCAGCCTGCCCCGATGACAAGAGCGTATTCAGCCCGAACGGAACCACGTTTGCGGCCTCTTGTCGAAGCTGACTTGTTCAGTGCTAATCTGGCCCGATGTGCGGCCGGTTCATCCTTGGCGATGCCTCATGGGCAGAATATCACGACGCGCTGCGGTTCATTCGCGGCGCAAGCGGCCATGTCAGCTACAATATCAAACCTACCCAGACCGTAAGCCTCGCCCGGGTCGTTGACGGCCAGCTGACGGCGGGCGAAGCGCGATGGTGGTTCGTGCCGGACTGGTTCAATGGAAGCGTGCGCGACTGGAAGGCAACCACGTTCAATGCGCGGATCGAGACGGCAGCAACGAAGCCTGTCTTTCGAAAGGCATGGAAACAGGGGCGGTGCATCCTGCCTGCCTCCGGCTACTACGAGTGGGCCGGTGAAGGGCCCGAGCGGCGGCCTTGGTTCATCAGGGTGGCGCAAAACAACCCGATCTTCTTCTTTGCCGGTCTTTGCGCGACCCGGGCAGACAACAGCCTGAGCTGCGCGATTCTGACCCGCGACGCCGATCGGGACCTCAATCATCTTCATCACAGAATGCCGGTGATCCTGACCGGGGAAGAGTTGTTGCCCTGGCTTTCGGGGGAGATAGGAGATGCTGATCTGGCCAATCTGGGAACCGGATGGAAGGGGTGCTACCTCGCAACGGCGGTCCGTCCCTTCGGTCGAGACGAGGATGGGCCTGAACTTATCGAGCCCATCACATCAGGCCTTTGAAGGTCCGGTCGACAGCCTGCCCCTCAGCGGGCCTGTACCGGGCTTCATGAATGCAGCGCCTCGGTCAGAAAAGCCTTGAGGGGCGACAAACCGCGCTCAACCCCGCGTTCAAACGAAAATGACCGATGGAGTGCCGCTCACGCGGTGCCCCACCGGCCATTCCACCATGCGTCGGTCACAACACTCGGAACCAGAGCAACACTGACCAACCGACTATAGGTACGTGAGTGGTAAGCATTCTCAACGCATTCGCCGACCCGAAATGCCGATCGGGAACGCGTTGCGTTGTAAACAAGAATACTCGGTACAGCCCCCACCAGACCCATCACCTGTTAGTCGTGACTTGGTTCGTTTGGTTCAAAAAAATTAACAGCCACCAGAATGAACCAGCCCCCAGCCGAATTCGCTGTCGTGGCCGGGACGGCCGAGGTCTTCGGCGCGGGCGGCGAAACTCTCGACGATGGTTTGCAGATCCGCACCTCCCCGCGCGATTTCGCGAGCGACAAGCCCGCTCACGATGGCCGTCGCATAGGATGTGCCGGTGCGGTAGGCGGTTTCTCCAGGTCCGGGAACGAGCACGTCAACGCCCGGCGCAGCGAAGTCGATCTCGTTCCCCCGGTTTGCAGACCGGTAACGGCGCTTTCGCGCATCGATTGCCGTGACCGAGATCACCTGAGGATAAGCGGCCGGAAAGGCAACGTCGTCGCGGTCGTTGTTTCCGACCGCCGCCACAAGAACGATACCATCCTCAGCGGCGGTCTGAAGAGCCCGGGCCAGAACCCCGTTACGTGGCCCGGAGAGCGACAGGTTGACCAGTTCAACCCGTTCGGAAACAAGCCAATCAAGTGCCAAGACCATGTCGTCCAGCCGCAACTCGGCCCGGCTTCCAGACTGCGACAACGCCGCCGCTGCAAAGATATGGGCG
>JAUIDM010000425.1 GCA_030428915.1 Alphaproteobacteria bacterium
GCGAAGTTGTGGCAGGACCGGAACGGGCGCGCGAAAAGCGACATTCAGGCGCTGGCAGAACACTTCAGGGACAGATTGCCTGGCCCCCGGCTGGAGCCGTTTTCGCCCGCCCAGATCGCGACGTTGCAAGAAAGGTTCAACGCGGACTGGAACGCATTAGCTTCCGGGACCGTTGCGGGCGTCGATATCTTCGACCCGATGGCGGATGTGGGGGCGCCGACATGATCAGCCGTCACCGCGAATTCAGTCGTTCGTCCCGAATCTCCTGCCGCCGCAGCGGAAACTTGTCGATGGCATGCACGATCTCGCGCACGCTCCACGGCAGCGGTTTGCGCAACTTCACATCGCCGTCCTTGTCGAGGAGCACCATCGAAAAACCGCGCGGTCGCAAGGTCAGGCGCACTTCTGACCGCGCGTCCGGATCGGTATCCGTGATGATGACGACGTCGCGCTTGATCAATTCAACGGGGTCTTCGGCAAGATATCTCATCTGCGTCTGGAATGCGGGGTCGTTCGGGTTGTCGGCGAAGACGACGACGGGACGATTCAGCCACTTCAATTCCTCAAGCGAGACATCCGCCGCCGGAATCGGGTCAAGCACAGGATTATCCGTTTCCGCCGCCCCTGCGGCCAGAGCGGAACAGATTACCAGGATCAGGGCGAGGGCAGGCTTCATGCGGTCTCCTTTCCCTCAGATATAGGCGAGTTCTTCGGATCGCCAAAGACTTATGCGGGCGCACCTACGGCACCCGGCCAGGAACGAAAGGACGAAAGCCATGACGGATGCGAAGGAAAACTGGCGCAAGCTTGCCGAAAAGGAACTGAAGGGCCGTCCGCCCGAGGATCTGACCTGGGATACGCTGGAAGGCGTGGCTGTGAAGCCGCTCTATACCTCGTCGGATACCGAGGGGCTTGACCATATGGGCACTTTGCCCGGGATCGCGCCCTTCACCCGGGGTCCGCGCGCGACGATGTACGCTGGCCGTCCCTGGACGATCCGCCAATATGCCGGCTTTTCCACGGCCGAGGAATCAAACGCCTTCTACCGTCGCAACCTTGCCGCCGGGCAGCAGGGCGTGTCGGTCGCCTTCGATCTTGCCACGCATCGCGGCTATGACAGCGACCATCCCCGCGTGGTGGGAGACGTGGGCAAGGCGGGCGTGGCCATCGACTCGGTTGAGGACATGAAGATCCTGTTCGACGGCATACCGCTGGACAAGATCAGCGTGTCGATGACGATGAACGGCGCCGTGATCCCGATCCTCGCGAGCTTCATCGTCGCGGGCGAGGAGCAGGGGGTGGACCGCAAGTTGCTTTCGGGCACGATCCAGAACGACATCCTGAAGGAATTCATGGTGCGGAACACCTATGTCTACCCGCCCGAACCCTCGATGCGGATCGTCGCTGACATCATCGAATACACCGCACGCGAGATGCCAAAGTTCAACTCGATCTCGATCTCCGGCTATCACATGCAGGAAGCGGGCGCGAACCTCGTGCAGGAACTGGCCTATACGCTGGCCGACGGTCGGGAATACGTCCGCGCGGCAATCGCGCGGGGGATGAACGTCGATGACTTTGCCGGGCGGCTCAGTTTCTTCTTCGCCATCGGCATGAATTTCTTCATGGAGGCTGCTAAGCTCCGCGCCGCGCGGATGCTCTGGCACCGGATCATGTCGGAGTTCAATCCGAAAAAACCCTCCTCGTCGATGCTCAGAACCCATTGCCAGACCTCGGGCGTGAGCTTGCAGGAACAGGACCCCTACAACAACGTCATCCGCACGGCGTACGAGGCGATGAGCGCGGTTCTGGGTGGCACGCAATCCCTGCACACGAACGCACTCGACGAAGCGATTGCACTGCCCACCGACTTCTCGGCCCGGATTGCGCGGAACACCCAACTGATCCTGCAGGAAGAAACCGGCGTGACCAAGGTCATCGACCCGCTCGCAGGCTCCTACTATGTTGAAAGCCTGACCGCGGAACTGGCCGAGAAAGCCTGGGAACTGATCGAAGAGGTCGAGGCTATGGGAGGCATGACCAAGGCGGTCGCCTCCGGCATGCCCAAGCTTCGGATCGAGGAATCCGCCGCCCGGCGGCAGGCCATGATCGACCGGGGCGAGGAAGTGATCGTCGGCGTCAACAAATATCGGAAAGACAAGGAAGACCCGATCGACATCCTCGACGTCGACAACATGAAGGTGCGCGACGCCCAGATCGCCCGGCTGGAGAAGATCCGCGCAAACCGCGATCAGGCGGCCTGCGACGCGGCCCTGGCAGAGCTGGAGCGGCGCGCAGGCGAGGGCGGCAATCTGCTGGAAGCCGCGGTTGAGGCCGCGCGGGCACGTGCATCCGTAGGAGAGATATCGATGGCGATGGAAAAGGTGTTCGGCCGTCACCGGGCAGAGGTCAAGACCCTCGCGGGCGTCTACGGCGCGGCCTATGAGGGCGACGAGGGCTTTGCCCAGATCCAGAAGGATGTGGAGGCCTTTGCCGAGGAGGAAGGCCGCCGTCCCCGCATGCTGGTCGTCAAGATGGGGCAGGACGGGCACGACCGGGGCGCCAAGGTCATCGCCACGGCCTTTGCCGATATCGGGTTCGACGTCGATGTGGGGCCACTGTTTCAGACGCCGGAAGAGGCCGCGCAGGATGCGGTCGACAACGACGTCCACGTCGTCGGCATTTCAAGTCAGGCGGCAGGCCACAAGACGCTGGCGCCGAAGCTGATCGAGGCGTTGGAGGCGGCGGGGGCCGGCGACATCATCGTCATCTGCGGCGGTGTCATCCCGCAGCAGGACTACGACTTCCTGAAGAAGGCTGGCGTCAAGGCGATCTTCGGGCCGGGCACAAATATCCCGGCGGCGGCGAAGGATATCCTGGGGCTGATCCGCGCGGCCCGCGCGGCGTAGCGCCCGAAAGGTCAGACAAAGGTTATGAAGCGCCCGACCGCTCTGCCGGTTGGGCGCTTCTTTGTCCTGACTCGGACTGTTCTTACTTGAGCTGGCTGTCCTTCGAGCCGCGCCGGTTGATGCCGCCGCGCAGGACAGGCCGCGCATCGCGTTCGCTCTGGCAGTCGATACAGAGCTTGACGCCAGGGATCGCCTTCTGCCGCGCTTCGGGAATTGGTTCGCCGCACTCGGCACAT
>JAUIDM010000040.1 GCA_030428915.1 Alphaproteobacteria bacterium
CGGCCTGATCGTGAACCGGCTGATCCGGGTCAGTTATGGTCCGTTCCGTCTGAACAAGATGAAGCCGGGAGATGTGGTCGAGGTGAAGGCCAAGGTGCTGCGCGACCAGCTTGGCAGCCTGATTGGCGAGACCCCGGCAGAATCCGGTCAGAAACCGCGAGACGGCGACGCACCGCGTGACCGCAAGCCGCGGACCGGGCGCGGCGACGCGGCAAAAGGCCCGCGTAAACCCCGATCACCGCATCGGGCAGAGGGTGACGGGGCGTCGAAAGCGCGCACGCGAACAACATGGTCGGGCCGCGACGGGCATGCAGATGGTGAGCGGCGCAGTGACGACCGGTCGCGAGGCGGGAACCCGCGCTTCCCACGCGGGGAGGACAAGGGAGCGGGTGACCGCACGTTCTCCAAGCCCCGCCCGAAGGGCGAACAGGCGGAGCGCGACGGCGAGCGCAAGTTCTCCAAGCCGCGCAAGAATGCCAGCAGCGCCGGGAGCGATGGCGCGCGTAAATTCTCCGGCCCGCGCACCGGCTCTGGCCCGAACAAACTGGGCGGTGACCGGAAGGCGCCCGGGCCCCGCAAGGGCGGCGCCGCAGGTCCGAAAGGTGGTAAACCCCGCGGCGGCAGCGGGCGCCCGGGGGACGGCGCGCCGCGTAAAGGGGGGACGCGCCGCAAGTGATCGGCATGCAAGCCGCGGTTTTTCGCTGGCCCGAAGGTCGGGCCGCACCGCAGGGGCTTGGCGTACCGTGCCTGCCGTGTCAGTCTTGCTTCATGCGGTGGGGAAACCGGCATGTAGCTATAAAACGCGGCCTCTGCGCAGGCGGCGGATTTCGGACGGCCACACCCATCGCGGCGACGTGTGACGAATGCAATCCTGGCGCGGACGAGCGACGACGCCGCCGCACGATCATGATGGAGGCCCGACTGTTCCCCCAATTCACCGCCGCTATCGCGGTCGGCAACCCCGCCTGAGCCACAGTGCGACGCCGTTTTCCGCTGCGCGGGCTTTGCGTCGTGGCCCTGATGACAGGGCTCGGCGGGTGCGTCATCGGCGATGTCACACCGGCATCGGGGTCCCGCCCTGTGACCGACAGGGCTGCGGGCGGGCCGACCGCGACCGCCCCCACGCTGCAAAGCCGTGCCGAACGTGCCTATTACGCCCGGGTCGAGACCAATTACCGCGCACAAGAGCTGCTGCGCGATGATGGCGACGCCGCAGATGCCCCTTTCGACGCAGACGACCTGGCAGAGAACTTCCTGCGCATCGCCTTTTACGACGAGTTCACCGAACGTGACGGGGTGCTGGTCAGGGAGGCCGCCGAAAACCGCCTGCATCGCTGGCAGCAACCCGTACGCCTGAGCGTGGAGTTCGGTCCTTCTGTGGCGCTTGAGCAGCGCGAGAAGGATCAGGCGGCGATCGCCGCCTACGCCACGCGGCTCTCGCGCCTGACTGGCCTGCCGATCCGGGTCAGCAACTGGCGTCCCAATCATGTCGTCCTGATCGTCAATGAAGGCGAACGTGCAGGGCTGGCCGAACGCATCAGGGCCTTTGCGCCTGAGGTGTCGCAGGCCGCGCTCGACACGGTAACTCAGATGCGGCCCGATACCTACTGCACAGTCTTTTCATTCACGCCGGGGGCGAGTGCCGCTTATTCTGGTGCGCTGACCGTCATTCGTGGCGAACTGCCCGACCTCATGCGGCTCGCCTGCATTCATGAGGAACTGGCGCAAAGCCTCGGCTTGATCGCGGACCATCCACATGCACGCCCGTCGATCTTCAACGACAATGAGGAATTCGCCCTGCTCACAAGACAGGACGAACTGATGCTGCGCATGCTCTATGACCGCCGCCTGCGCCCCGGCATGACGCTCGCCGAGGCGCGACCCATTGTCGAGATCATGGCGGCAGAAATGCTGCCCGGCGAAAGCTGACGCCTTCACACCAGAATCACGCCCGCCCTATCGGCACCCTGCGCGCCTTTGCGACCTCCGGGGCCGCCCGCGCAACGGTCAGCGTCAGGACGCCGTCCTTCAAATCCGCGTTGATCTTTCCGGCATCGGCATCGGCGGGCAGCCTGAAGGATCGGCTGAAACTGCCGTATTGACGTTCACTGAAATACCAGGTTTCGCCCTTCTCTTCACGGCTTTCCTTCTTTTCCCCCTTCACCGTGACCATGCCGTCATCGACGGTGATATCGATATCCTTCTCATCGACACCCGGCAGTTCGACGGCAATGCGGTAGGTTTTGTCGTCCGAGGAAGCCTCGGAGGCCGGGGCGAGCCATTCCGAAAGGCGTGTGCCGAAATGGCGGAAAGGTTCGTAGAAGCTGGGCCAAAAGTTGCTTGTGGCGGGGGTTTTCTCAACCATTGCAATGCTCCTTTCTTCTGGAAGATATCAAGTTTGCACCCGCCCAACCTCAGGCGCTTTGATATGCGTCAACATCACCTCGCCATCGGCGTTGATACATCCGCCGGTCTCGGATAATGGAAGGCCGTGTTTACGCTAACATCAACGCATAAGGGGGACGGGATGATCCTGAGCTGCGGCGAGGCGCTGATCGACATGCTGCCCCGGACGACCGGCGCAGGCGAGGATGCCTTTGCCCCCTATCCCGGCGGCGCTGTTTTTAACACCGCCATCGCGCTCGGCCGGCTCGGCGCGCCTTCTGCATTCCTGTCGGGCCTGTCGACCGACCTGTTTGGTGCGGTGTTGACCAATGCGCTGACCGCATCAGGGGTCGACAGCACGCTGGCCATCCGTTCGGCGCGGCCGACAACGCTCGCCTTCGTCCGCCTGGTGAACGGACAGGCGAGTTATGCCTTCTATGACGAGAACACCGCAGGGCGGATGCTGACCGCTGCCGACCTGCCCGCCCTGCCCGACGCGGTCGCGGCGATGTTTTTCGGCGGGATCAGCCTGGTTGGCGAACCCTGCGGCAGTGCCTACGAGTCACTGATGGCGCGCGAATCTGCATCACGCGTCATGATGCTCGACCCCAACATCCGCCCCGGATTCATCACCGACGTACGCGCCTACCGCGCCCGCATCGGGCGGATGCTGGCTCTGTCGGATGTCCTCAAATTGTCGGACGAGGACCTGCGCTGGCTGGAAGGTCCGGGCGAGATTGCCGATCTGGCGACGCGGCTTCTTGCCCGCGGTCCCAAGGTTGTGTTGGTTACCGAAGGGGCAGTAGGGGCGCATGGTTTTACCGCCCACCACCAGGTCTTCGCGACCGCGCGCAAGGTCACGGTGGCAGATACAGTCGGCGCGGGCGATACGTTCAATGCCGGCATCCTCGCTGCTCTGCACCGCGCCGGCCTTCTGACGAAATCCGCGCTCGCGGACCTGACCAAAGATGCCCTGACCGCCGCGCTTTCGCTCGGTTGCGCCGCCGCCGCCGTCACGGTATCCCGCGCCGGGGCCAATCCACCCTGGGCAGCGGAGGTGATGTGAGATGCGCGCAATCGTACAACGGGTAAGCGAGGCGCGCGTGACGATCGCCGGGCGGATGACAGGAGAAATCGGCGCGGGCCTGATGATCCTCGTCTGCGCCATGCAGGGCGACACAGAGGCCGAGGCCGACCAGATGGCCCAAAAGATCGCCAAGCTGCGCATCTTCAAGGATGAGGCGGAGAAGATGAACCGCTCACTTCTCGATACGGGCGGCGCGGCGCTCGTAGTCAGCCAGTTCACGCTGGCCGCCGACACATCGCGGGGCAACCGGCCCGGCTTTTCCACCGCCGCCCCACCGGCGGAGGGCGAGCGGCTTTACAACCATTTCTCGAACCGACTGCGCGCACTGGGGGTCGAGGTGGCCAACGGTGAATTTGGCGCCGACATGGATGTGAGCCTTATCAATCAGGGGCCGGTGACGATCTGGCTGGAAGTGTGAGGCGCATCAGCCTTGCGGCGTCATCGCCCGGCGCTGGCGGTCACGTTCGAGGCCAAGCTGGCGCTCGCGCCAGATGATCAGGATACCCGCGATGACGACGAGCGTCGCACCACCCAGCACGAGGCTTGTCGGGACTTCATCGAAGATCACATAGCCGACACCGAGCGCGAGCAGCATCGAGGCATATTCGAATGGTGCGATGACGGACGCATCGGCGTGGCGGTAGGAGGAGGTCAGCAGAACCTGTCCCAGCCCGCCAAAAAGCCCTGCTGCCACCAGCATCGCGACGCTGGCCGCGTCCGGAACGGTCCAACCGAAGGGCAGAGAGATCAGCGACAGAAGCGCCGAATTGACCGAGAAGTAGAAGACGATGGCGCTGACCTTCTCTTCGGCCACCAGCCGGCGCACGAAGACCTGCGCCAACGCGGCAAAGACCGCCCCGACCAGAACCACGATGGCGCCCAAAGCCTCTGTCGCGCCCAGTTCGCCCGCCGAAAGCGCGGTCAGGCGAGGCGAGAGGACGATCAGCACCCCGGCCAGACCCAGTGCCACGGCGAAGATGCGGAAAAACCGGACATTTTCGCCAAGAAACATCGCCGCAAAGATGACCGTCAGCAAGGGCGCGGCATAGCCGATGGCCGTGACCTCGGGCAGCGGCAGGAGGCCGAGCCCGGCAAAGCCGAATCCCATCGCTACGGTCCCCACCAATCCGCGCCAGAAGTGGCCCAGCGGATTTCGTGTGGCCAGTCCCGACTTGAGCCCGCGCGTGGCGATCAGCCAGATCAGGATCACCGGCACCGCGAAGGCAGATCGGAAGAACACTGCCTCGCCCGGCGGCACGGCGTCTGAGGCAGCCTTGATCAGGCTGGCCATCGTCATGAAGACGGCGACCGAACAGAGTTTCAGAATGATGCCGCGCAGCGGGTTCATCGGTGTTCCCTCCGCGGTTTTCATCAAAGGGAATTACCGCGAAGCCAGGCCGAAAGTCGGCCAGGACCGGAACGGCCATCCGGCAAGACGGCCGCGCCTGTCACGTCATAGACCTTTCGAGCGATAGCTCTTGGCCACCCGGTCGATGGCCACGATGTAGGCCGCCATGCGCATGTCGGTAACGTCGCTGCGGCTGTGCCAGACCTCACTGATCGACTGGTAAGCCGCACGCATCGTATCGTCGAGACCCGAGCGCACCAGTTCCAGTTCCCCTGCCCCGCGCAGATATTGTTCCTTGAAACCCGGCGAAAGGGTCCAGCCCAGCCCCTTGTCGGCGGACAACCGTTCCAGTTCATCGATCAGAAGCTGGTGGCGACTTTCCTCCTGGCGCCGCTGCATGCGGCCGAAACGGATATGGGAAAGGTTCTTGACCCATTCGAAGTAGGACACGGTCACACCGCCGGCATTGGCATACATGTCCGGGATGATCACCTTGCCCTTGGCGCGCAATATCTCGTCCGCGCCCGCCGTAACCGGTCCGTTTGCGGCCTCGATGATCAGCGGGGCCTTGATCCGCTCGGCGTTTGACAGGTTGATGACCCCTTCAAGCGCAGCCGGAATGAGGATGTCGCAGGGCTCTTCCAGCACCTTGGCGCCGTCCTCGACATAAGTGCCTTCTGGGCAGCCCTTCACACCGCCATTCGCCGCGATCCAGTCGCGCACGGCCTGAATGTTCATGCCCTTGTCGTTCACCAGCGCGCCGTCGCGCTCGATGATGCCGGTCACAGAAGCGCCGTCCTCCGTGGCCAGGAACAGGGCAGCGTGGTAGCCCACATTCCCAAGGCCCTGAATGATGACGCGCTTGCCGTCCAGGGTCCCTGTAAGCCCCGCCACCTCCATATCCTTGGGATGGCGGAAGAATTCGCGCAGAGCATATTGAACGCCGCGTCCCGTCGCCTCGACCCGGCCCGCGATCCCGCCCGCGTTCAGCGGCTTGCCGGTGACACAGGCAGCGCCGTTGATGTCGGTCGTGTTCATGCGTTTGTACTGGTCGACGATCCAGGCCATCTCGCGTTCGCCCGTGCCCATGTCGGGGGCGGGCACGTTCTGGGCCGGGTTGATCAGGTCGCGCTTGATCAGTTCGTAGGCAAAGCGCCGGGTGATCAGCTCCATCTCGTGCTCTTCCCATTCGCGCGGGTCGATGCAGAGACCGCCCTTGGACCCGCCAAAGGGCGTCTCCACGAGAGCGCATTTGTACGTCATCAGCGCTGCCAGCGCCTCGACCTCGTCCTGGTTCACCGAGGTAGCGAAGCGGATACCACCCTTAACCGGCTCCATATGTTCGGAATGAACCGACCTGTAGCCCGTGAACGTATGGATCGCCCCCCGCAGACGGACGCCGAAGCGCACGGTGTAGGTCGAGTTGCATACCCGGATCTTTTCCTCCAGCCCAGGCGACAGGTCCATGACCCCGACCGCGCGGTTGAACATGAGATCCACGGATTGCCGAAAGCTCGGTTCCCCTTTGAAGGCCATACAGTTTTCTCCCTCGCTGGTCAGCGGTCCGTCTGTCGGACCCGAAGCGCATTGCCACACCCTTGCGACATCCGTCGCCGTTTGCGGTCATGTGAATTTCTTATCGTTTTGTTTTGCTTAACAGAGAGAGGCCGAAAGGCAAGGTTGAAGCGCATTGTCGTGCGGTTCCAGGGCGTTGTTCGTCCCGCAGGTGGCATTCGGCACGAGAACCAAATCGGTGATTCCCAATCCAAACCCGTCGCCATTGTTCGACTGACCGATACGATAGGCGATCTTTTGCCGGAATAGGCCCGGATCCCGTGTCCAATTGGCCCATTTGCCCCATTTTTGCCACAAGTCGCACCGTAGTTTCGCCGTAACCTGTATAAATAAAGACTGCCGTGCGGGTCTGTCTGCTGCTCCCCGCATCGATCAGAACCTGGGAAAGGGTGAGATATGGGAATGCTGGCTCGGATGGGCGACAGAACGCGTGTGACGAACGAAGCCGTAACCGCGGCGGTTTCGCGTTTTCGTCGGGACGAAGACGGCTCTCTTATCGTCTTCGGTCTGTTCTGCTTCGTCATGATGCTGTTGCTCGCCGGTGTCTCGCTTGACCTGATGCGGTTTGAAGAACGGCGCACGATCCTTCAGGCGACCATCGACCGCGCGGCGCTCGCGTCCGCCGACCTTCAGCAGACGCTGGAGCCGAAAGAGGTCGTGAAGGACTACTTCCGCAAGGCCGGCCTCAAACCGCCGGCGGATGAGGATATCATCGTCACCGAGGGTACGTTCGGTGAATCCCGTCGCGTGAAAATCAGCGCCTCGGAACAGATGCCGACCTGGTTCATGAAGATGGTCGGCGTCAAGGAGCTTGGGGCCCCCGCCGCCTCGACCGCCGAGGAAAGCGTCGGACAGGTGGAGATTTCACTGATCCTCGACATTTCCGGCTCGATGGGCAGCAACTCGCGGCTGGTGAACCTGAAGCCCGCGGCGAAGAATTTCGTCGACCAGATTTTCGACTCGGCCGAACCGGGCAAAGCCTCGATCTCTATCATTCCCTATTCCACGCAGGTCTCGATGGATGCCGAGCTGGCAAGCTACTTCAACATGACGGGCGAGCACAGCTATTCGCGCTGCATCGAGTTCGAAGACAGCCTGGGGGATTTCTCCACGACCGCGCTTCAATTCGGAAGCGACGTGGGAGACCGGCTTTATCAGCGCAATGGTCACTTCGACCCCTTCTACCGGGCTCGCCCGACCTATCTTCTGAACTGCCGCGATACGTCCAATGCCGAAATTCTGCCGTTCTCGGGCGATCCCGATGCCCTGAAGGCAAAGATCGACAGCCTCACCGCAGATGGAAACACTTCAATCGACATCGGCATGAAATGGGGCGCGGCCTTGCTGGACCCGTCCATGCAGGGCGTTGTGGATGGCATGATCGCATCGGGAACCCTGCCCACGGAATTCGGCGACCGGCCCTATGCGTTCGACGACGCACAGACCCTGAAGATCATCGTGCTGATGACGGATGGCGAGAACACCACCGAATATCGCCTGGAGGATGATTTCGCGTCCGGCGACAGCCGCCTTTACACGAATACGTGGTATCAGGCGAATTATCCGAACAGCAAGAACCAGTACAGCTACTACGATCCGAACCGGTCGGGTTCGAACAAGTATTATTCCTTCCGCACCGGCTCCTGGCGGTCGCAGCCCTACGGGGACGGTGGCAGCGATTATGGCGATGCGGTCAGAATGACCTGGCCGGAAGTCTGGAACGACATGTCGATCCGGTATTTCGCGGATGAAATCGTCCATGACGCCACCGGCTCGTCCTCGCAGCGCAATTACTTCCGCAGCGCACCCTACAACGGCTACTGGTCTCAAAAAGACGATCTGACCCGATCCATGTGCGACGCCGCGAAAGCGCAGGACGTCAAGATCTACTCGATCGCGTTCGAGGCCCCGACTGCGGGTCAGACCCTCCTGCGCGACTGCGCCAGTTCCGACGCCAACTACTACAACGTCGCCGGTCTTGACATCGAATCCGCCTTCTCGGGCATCGTGAACTCGATCAACAAGCTGAGGCTGACCCATTGATGAAACGCCAAATGACATCGGTGCGCGCCTGGCTCTGGCGAAAGGCGCGGGAAGAGGATGGGTCGGCGACGATACCGTTCGTCATCTTCCTTCCCTTCTTCCTGACGCTTGTGATCTCCTCGCTGGAAATCGGCATGGTCATGATGCGTCAGGTCATGCTGGAACGCGCGGTCGATCTGTCGGTGCGCGACCTCCGCCTTGACCTCTGGAGCGGGGACTACGACCAGTTCAAGGATCTGGTTTGCAGCCGGGCTTCGGTCATTCCCGATTGCCGCAACGTGATCGCGGTAGAGCTTCGCCCGGTCAGTACCATTACATGGGAACCGCTCGCCTCGGGCCCGACCTGCGTCGATCGCGCTGAAGAGGTGGAGGCAGAAGACCTTCCGGAATTCGTTCCCGGGGAGGGCGACGAGATCATGCTGATCCGCGCCTGCGCGAAGTTCGATCCTGTCTTCCCGACAACCGGGCTTGGCCTGCAACTGCCGAAAGACAACACGGGGGCCTATGCACTGATTTCGTCCACGGCGTTCGTGAACGAACCGGAATTGGGGAGCTGACATGTCGCTTTATTCCCGCCTGAAATTGCGCGCGAGAGACTTCGCCACGGATACCGACGGCAACATGGCCGTCGAGGGCCTGATGGCGTCCACCTTCCTGATCTGGTGGTATGTTGCCTCTTTCCAGTTCTTCGACACGTTCCGGCAGAAAAATACAAACCTGAAGGCGGCCTACACGCTTGCCGACCTGGTCTCACGTCAGACGAATGCGATCGACGCAGACTTTATCGAAGGGCTGAACACACTTTTCGACTATCTGACCGTGTCGGACGAACCGACCTGGGTGCGGGTGTCCAGCGTGCTTTGGGATGACACCGACGACCGTTATGAAATCGCCTGGTCCTACGCGACCGGCGAGGCGGTCGGGCATTCCGACGATAGCATCCAGCAAAAGGCGAACCAGATTCCGGTCATGCCAGCCGGCGACACGGTTATCCTCGTCGAAACGAACATGCATTTCGACCCTCTCTTCAACATCGGCATCGACGAACGGTGGTTCACGACCTTTATCACGACCCGCCCACGCTTTGCCGCCTGCGTCCCGTTCGACTTGGAGGATGGTTCAACGCCAGCCTGCATCTATGACAGTGCTGTCGATCCGGACGGCGAAGTCCACGATGACGGTATTGAGGTTCTTTCCGACGACGGCGGCGGTCTTGACGAGCCCGCTGGCGACGACACCGGCGACAGCACCTGAACCAGCTTTCAGAGCGCGGGCAAGCGCCATACCGGCATCTTCTAACTGCGAAGGCGGCGCGAGCCGCCTTTGTTTTTTGTTTGGTCAGCGTTTTTCGCGTGACGCCAGACGCGCGGCAATCAGATCGGCCATCTGTCGCCCCTCGGCGCCCGAAATGACGCCCCCTACCCCGACGCGCCGCCCCAAGCGCCACCAGAGCCCCGGCTCCCACGCCCGTGGCATCGGCGATTTCAGCAGCAGAACGAACCCGTTCGAGGGTTTGAAGGCGAAGACCCCGCGCTCTACCTTTTCGATCTTGTCCAGAGCCGCGACAAGCCTGCCCTCGGTGTCGCTGAGACCGGCATCGGACAGGACCAACCCCCGCGACGTCGCGTTGAGCATGCGAACGCACCCGACAAGTGCCACCACGCCCAGCAGGACCAGCAGCATCTGAAGCGGAAACGAGGCGGGCGGGCGCAGGAAGGCCAGCAGTTCCAACAGAACACCCAGACCGCCGAGGACACCAACGGCAAAGACCCGCCGAGGTGTCGATGGCGTGATGCGGGCGTAAATTTCCTGCTGTCCCTGACCCATCATTCCTCTCCCCCATTCACGACTTCTGTGTGGCCCGGCACAGCCAATGTTCGCCCGGGCGCGGCTGGGCGGGTGTGGCGGGGCGTTTTTCGCCCTATATTACGGACGAACCGCAGGAGAAACCCGAATGTCTATCCGTCCCGTCCTTGAATCCCGCGCCGCCCGTCCGACGATGGAGGGTGCCGGCGTGCACCTGCACCGCGCCTTCGGCTTTCAGGACCCGACAGAATTGGACCCGTTCCTGCTCTTCGACGATTTCCGCAATGAGCGCCCCGAAGATTACCTGCGCGGCTTCCCCTGGCATCCCCATCGGGGGATCGAGACGATCACCTATGTGCTGGCAGGAACGGTCGAGCATGGCGACAGCCTTGGCAATACCGGGCGGCTCGGCGCGGGCGACGTGCAATGGATGACTGCCGGTTCGGGCATCATGCATCAGGAAATGCCGCTCGGGAACGCCAAGGGTCAGATGCACGGCTTCCAGCTCTGGGCCAATCTGCCCGCTTCGCTGAAGATGACCACGCCGCGCTATCAAGACGTGAAATCGGCCGATATCCCCGAAATCACCGATGATGACGGCACGGTCGTCCGGGTCATCGTCGGGTCGTTCTGGGGCAAGTCCGGCCCGGTCGACGGCATCGCCGCGGATCCGCAATATCTCGATATCTCGGTCCCGCCTGGCGTAAGAAAGACGTTCAAGGTGGACACCTATCGCCGCGCCTTCGCCTATGTGTTCGAAGGATCGGGGCAGTTTGCCGATGCATCCCGCCCCCACGGGGTCCTTCTGGAAAAAGAGGTGATGGGTCAGGAAGTCAATATCCGGGACATGTCGGGCAACCGAACCCTGATCCGCTTCGGCACCGGCGACGAGGTGACGGTGCAAGCTGGCGACCACGGCATCCGGTTCCTTCTGATCTCCGGCGCCCCGCTGGAAGAGCCGGTTGCCTGGCATGGTCCGATCGTGATGAACACCAAGGCGGAACTGATGCAGGCCATGGCCGATCTGCGAAACGGCACTTTCATCCGTCCTGCCATGTGACCGGGAGGGCGATCAGGCCGATACAGCCTTTCTGACCATGTCCCAGTAGATGTCGCCGACCTTGTCGCGGCTCAGCCGTCCGCCCTCGCGGTACCAGGTGTTGACCCCGGTGAGCATGGCGATGATGGCAAGCGTCGCGAGCTTTGTATCGGGAGCCGAGATGGCGCCGGTCTCCTGCCCGGCGCGCAGAATCGTCTCCAGCCGATCTTCGTAGTCCCGCCTCAGCGCTTCGATCGCGGCGAAATTCTCCGGCCCGAGATTGCGCAGTTCCATATAGGACAGGAATACCGCGTCGGGTCGCTCGAGGTTGAAACGGATATGGAAGCGGACAAAAGCCTCCAGCCGCTCGATCGGTGCCTTACCGGCCGCTTCCGCATCCCAGGCGGCGATCAGATCGTCCATATGGCTTTTCAGAAGGTCGAAAAGCAGCGATTCCTTGTCCGGGGTATACAGGTAGAGGGCACCAGCCTGTACGCCCACCTCGGCGGCGATCTGGCGCATGGAGACGGCCGCATAGCCGTAGCGCGCGAACAGCCCAAGGGCCGCCGCGCGGATGCGCGGGCCGGTGATCTCGGAATGCGATCCTGTTTTCCTCGCCATGGGGAGGAAGAGTATATGAACGTGCGTTCAATACAATAGCCAAGCGTCGCGGGAGCTTGCATGAAACCGCCCTGCGGGACTACAGTCACCGCGCTTGCTGGAGACCCCGATGCGCACCGCGCCCCTGCTTACCGCCCTGCTCTGCGTGGCCCTGACCGGCTGCGGTGCCATCCCCGGCCTGAAGCGATCCGCATCTGCGGGCCCCGCGCGGGCGGATTGGCCGGTCCTGCTGCCCACCGACGACATCCTGCAACCCGGCGTCCCGCCCACACCCGACCCGACGGAAGAGCTGGAAGCAAGGGCCGCGGCGCTCAGGGCCCGCGCGGCGGCGCTGGCACAGGCGGAACCCTGATTTCCCACCGCTGCTGCGCGATGCGTTGCAAGCGCCCGCGCGACAGGATAACACCGCCCGAACCGGCGCCGCGCCAACCCAGTTGACGGAGTTTCCCATGCCTACCCCCCTGCGTCTCGGCATTGCCGGTCTCGGCACCGTGGGCATCGGCACCGTCAAGATCGTGCAGAACCATGCGGTCCTCCTCGCCCGCCGGACGGGGCGCGAGATTGCGATCTCCGCCGTCTCGGCACGCAGCCGCACCAAGAACCGCGATGCGGACCTGTCAGCCTATGACTGGGAAGACGATCCCGTCGCACTCGCCGCACGTGAGGATGTCGATGTCTTCGTCGAACTGATGGGGGGGGAGAACGGCACCGCCAAGGCCTCGATCGAGGCCGCCATCGCCGCAGGCAAGGATGTCGTCACCGCCAACAAGGCTTTGCTGGCCGTCCATGGTCAGGCCCTGGCCGAGACCGCCGAGGCCAAGGGCCGGGTGATCCGGTTTGAGGCCGCCGTCGCGGGCGGCATCCCGGTGGTGAAGGCCCTGACCGAAGGGCTCGCCGGAAACGAGATCCGCCGCGTCATGGGCGTGATGAACGGCACCTGCAACTATATCCTGACCCGGATGGAAAATGCGGGCCTGCCCTATGCCGAGGTTTTCGAGGAAGCGCGCCAACTGGGCTATCTGGAGGCCGACCCCAATCTCGACGTGGGCGGCATCGACGCGGGCCACAAGCTGAGCCTTCTGGCCTCCATCGCGTTTGGCACCAAGGTGTCGTTTGACGCGGTGGAGCTCGAAGGGATCGGCCGCATCTCCATCGATGACATCCGCCGCGCGGCGGATATGGATTTCCGCATCAAGCTGCTGGGCGTCGCACAGATGACGGGCCGGGGCCTGGAACAGCGCATGTCGCCCTGCCTTGTGCCCGCCGACAGCCCGCTGGGCCAGTTGCAGGGCGGCACCAACATGGTCGTGCTGGAAGGCGACAGTGTCGGCCAGATCGTGCTCCGGGGCCCCGGGGCGGGCGAAGGCCCGACAGCTTCAGCCGTGATGGCCGACGTCGTGGAAATCGCGCGCGGTTGCCGGGTGTCGACCTTCGGTCAACCCGCGATCTCGCTTGCCGATCCGGTGGCTGCCAAGGCCATGGCGCCTGCCCCGTTCTACCTGCGCATGGAACTCTCGGACAAGCCGGGCGCACTTGCCAAGGTCGCCACTATCCTCGGCGAGGAAGGCGTCTCCATCGACCGGATGCGGCAATATGGGCATGCCGATACCGCAGCCCCGGTCCTGATCGTCACGCACAAAACCACCCGTGACGCAGTGGATCATGCTTTCAAACGCCTGCCTGCGACCGGCGTCGTGATCGGCGAGCCGGTGGCGATCCGTATCGAAACCGTCTGACCGGCCGATCCCGGGGCCTTGCCCCGCGGGCTGCTGACCGGCTAGATGCAGGAAACAGATTTTACAGGGACAGACCATGGCCAACGCCCAGGAATTCCACGACCGCATGCTTTCACTGGGCCTCGCCCGCGTCTCCGAAGCCGCGGCCCATGCCTCGGCCCGCCTCATCGGGCGTGGTGATGAAAAAGCCGCTGACCAGGCCGCCGTCAACGCGATGCGCGACCAGCTTAACCTCCTGGACATCAAGGGCACTGTCGTCATCGGCGAGGGCGAGCGCGACGAGGCGCCGATGCTGTACATCGGCGAGGAAGTTGGTACCGGCAGCGGCCCCGAAGTCGACATCGCGCTCGACCCCCTTGAGGGCACGACCTTGACCGCCAAGGATATGCCGAACGCGCTGACCGTGATCGCCATGGCCCCGCGCGGAACGCTCCTGCACGCGCCCGACGTCTACATGGACAAGCTCGCCATCGGTCCCGGCTTTCCGAAGGATGTCATCAGCCTTGAGATGAGCCCGACCGAGCGGGTCGTCGAACTTGCCAAGGCCAAGAAATGCAAGCCGACCGACATTACAGTCTGCGTTCTTGAACGCCCCCGGCACGAAGACATTGTGACCGAAATCCGCGCCACAGGCGCCGCGATACGGCTGATCACCGACGGCGACGTCGCGGGTGTTATTCACTGCGCCGAAAGCGAGATCACCGGCATCGACATGTATATGGGTTCGGGCGGCGCGCCCGAGGGTGTGCTCGCCGCTTCGGCGCTCAAATGCATGGGCGGCCAGATCTGGGGCCGGCTTCTCTTCCGCAACGACGATGAACGCGGCCGGGCGGCCAAGGCCGGCATCACCGACCTGAACCGCATCTATGCGCGCGACGAGATGGTGCGCGCCGATGTGATCTTTGCCGCGACCGGGGTCACCAACGGCTCCATCGTCCGGGGCGTGAAACGCGAGCCGAACTTCATCGAGACGGAGACGATCCTGATGCGGTCGAAAACCGGTTCCGTCCGGCGCATGATATACCGCAACCCGATCCGCTAAGACCCGGTCACCCCGGGGGCCAGCCCCCGGACCCCCGGGATATTTTGACCAAGTGGAAGCAGCGATGCCTTCCCCGGCCCCGGCAAAGGACGGTACATGAGCGCATTTCTCGGTGTCGAGCAGTCCGCGACGGGTCGCCGCTGGGTCGGCCCCACGGTCGAGGCTGACCGGCTGGCCGAGGCGATGGTGCAGGAAACCGGTCTGCCGATGGCTTTGGCCCGGGTTCTGGTGGCGCGCGGCGTGCCGCCTGCGGAAGCAACGGCGTTCCTTGAACCCCAACTGCGCGACCTTCTGCCCGATCCGCGCAAGCTGAAGGATATGGCTGCGGCGGCGGGCCGGTTCCTGAAAGCGGTGAATAGCCGCGAGCGGATCGCGGTCTTTGCCGATTACGATGTCGATGGCGGCTCCTCGGCCGCCTTGCTGATCACCTGGCTGCGCGCCATGGGACGCGCGGCCACGCTCTACATCCCTGATCGCATCGACGAAGGCTATGGGCCGAATGTGCCGGCGCTTTCCGCGCTGGCCAAGGATCATGATCTGATCCTATGCGTCGATTGCGGCACGCTCAGCCATGAGCCGATCGCGGCAGCCAAGGGGGCCGATGTCGTGGTGCTCGACCACCATCTGGGCGCCGAAACCCTGCCCCCTGCCCTCGCCGTCGTGAACCCCAACCGGCAGGACGAGGACGGGTCCCTCGCCCATCTCTGCGCCGCCTCGGTCGTCTTCCTGCTGCTGGTTGAGGCGAACCGGCTGTTGCGGGATGAGGGCGTGAAAGGCCCCGACCTGATGGCCATGCTGGACCTCGTGGCGCTTGCCACCGTGGCCGATGTCGCCCCTCTTGTCGGCGTCAACCGTGCGCTGGTGCGGCAGGGGCTGAAGGTCATGGCGCGGCGCGAGCGGGTCGGGCTGACGAAGCTTGCCGATGTGGCACGGATGGACCGGGCGCCGACGCCCTATCATCTGGGCTTCCTCCTCGGCCCGCGTGTCAATGCCGGTGGGCGCATCGGCGCCGCCGACCTTGGCGCGCGGCTTCTGGCCACTGACGACCCGCACGAGGCCGCAGCACTCGCCGAACGGCTCGACGCGCTCAACACCGATCGGCGCGAGATCGAGAACCGGGTGCGCGACGCGGCTTTGGCACAGGCCGAGGCGCGCGGGCTGGATGCGGCGCTTGTGTGGGCGGCGGGGGACGGCTGGCATCCGGGCGTCGTCGGCATCGTCGCGGCCCGGCTGAAGGAGGCGACGAACCGCCCCGCCGTGGTCATCGGGTTGGAAGGCGACGAGGGCAAGGGGTCGGGCCGGTCCGTCGAAGGCGTCGATCTGGGTGCCGCCGTGCAACGGCTGGCCGCCGAGGGGCTGTTGGTCAAGGGCGGCGGCCACAGGATGGCGGCGGGGCTGACGGTGGCCCGCGACCGGCTGGAGCCGGCAATGTCGCGCCTTTCCGAACTACTTGCGCGGCAGGGGGCGGGCAGCGCAGGCCCGCGCGATCTGCGCCTTGACGGGCTTCTGATGCTAGGCGCCGTCAATCCGAGCCTGATCGAGGAGATCGAGCGCGCGGGCCCTTTCGGTCAGGGCGCCCCCGCCCCCCGCTTCGCCTTCGCCGATATGGCGATCACCCATGCGCGAAGGGTCGGTGAAAACCATCTGAAGATCACCTTTTCCGACGGCATGTCACCCCCCATCGACGCCATCGCCTTCGGCGCTTTCGACGGGCCGCTCGGTCCCCTGCTGGACAACCATGGCGGCATGCGGTTCCACCTCGCGGGGCGGCTGGAACTGAACCACTGGCAAGGCCGCGCCCGCCCGCAACTCAGGCTCGAGGATGCGGCGCGAAGCTGATCCGGGAATTGCGCAAAATTCTGCAAAAACCCTCTTGCGAGTCATCCCGCAACCGCCTAAACACCGCCGCACGCCAAGCATGGCCCGTTCGTCTATCGGTTAGGACGCCAGGTTTTCAACCTGGAAAGAGGGGTTCGATTCCCCTACGGGCTGCCAAACACCCCGCCATTTTTGAGACATGTGACCCGGTCCGGGTATTGTCGCGTGTTATCTGTGGCTTACGCGGCATGGTTCAAGCCAGAGACCGCAAACCTGGCGTATGGAGAGCGCAAATGCGCGGCGTGCCTCTCTTCGCCGATTTCGTATTTCCAGTTTCGGAGTGAGCCCAATCAGGCGGTGCGGAAGAGTGCGTCCTGCGCGCTCCAATCGGCCGGGATATCATTCTTCAGGCACCAGTCAGCCGTTAGGAACGAAGGCTGTCGCCCCTCGATGATCTGCCGCACAGAGCGTGGTGAGAGGAACGCAAACTCGACGATCTGCTGAACCCGTTTGACGGACAGCGCGTTGGTGTCGGCAATCTCCCGGAAGCTCCGGCCGGACAGGACTTCACCTAGCATCGCGTACCCTTTCGCTATGTTGGCGATCAGCGTCTCGTCGCGGGGAAGCGCATCGCCCTCGAGCAGAAGCCGGGACTCGACGCCGCGCCGGCGGAGTCCGAACGGCACGTCGAAGTGCAGGCTGTCGGGGTTGATGCGATCGGTCGGAATGCCCAGGGCTTGTCCCAGCGCCTTCGGCGCAAGCGTGATCGCGATCTTACCCTGCCCCAGCACAACGCGCTCCACCGACTGTAAGAGATCGGCGCCCGCGCCCGCGATCACCGAGGTAGCATCGGCGATCAGCTTTACCTCCGCCGATGGCACCAGGTCCCGCATCAGGGCCGCACGCAGATGCCTCAGCACCGCCGCCACAACACGTTTCTCAAAATCCCTTGCCGGCAGCCGCCAGCCCGTTGTCCTGTCCGGCGGAACCGGAGCGGTCTTCAGCGCCTGAGAGATGTAGTAATCGTAGCGGCGACCCCGCTTCTGCGTGTGGACAGGTGTCAAACGCGCGCCTTCGGCATCGTAAATCTTGCCGGTTAGAGGTGCGCTGGGTCGACCGGATGTCTTCTGCCCGCGCGGGATCGCCGATTGCTCTTGCAGGACCTGCTGTACCCTCTCCCACTGGTCCTCCTCGATGAT
>JAUIDM010000426.1 GCA_030428915.1 Alphaproteobacteria bacterium
GATTCCGTGTTCGGGGCTCGACGAGATCGAAGGCGACGAGCTTGACCTGTCGCGACTGGCGGGCGTAACGCCCATGCGGATCTTCATGAAGATACGGCTGATTAACGTCGCTCCCCACATAACCGACGCGCTCAAGGTGGCCTTTCCCCTCGCGCTCATCGGGTCGATCGGCGGCGAATTCATCGGCGGCAATGTAGGCATGGGCTATTTGATCCTGTCGGCGCAATTCAACCTGGACACATCGCTGGTGTTCGCGTCGCTCGTGTCGGTCTCTGCCTTCACATCGCTCGGTGTGGGGCTAATCACCGCCTATGACAAAGCTTTCCTGAAATGGCGCCCGTCTCGGCATCGCTAAACACCCGTACAATGGAGTCCCCAGATGAGAGAATTTGTCCGCAAGCTGCAGGAGCGTGACGACCTGCTGATCGTCGACCGCGAAGTCGATCCAGCGCATGAGCTTGCGGCTGTCACGCATCTGGCTCAGAAACGCTGGGCAAAGCCGGTGATGTTCACCAAAGTCAAGGGCACCCGTTTCCCGGTAGTCACGAATGTCTACAGCACTCGCGAGCGACTGGCGGAAGTGATTGGCATCGACGCCGGCGACTTCTGCCGGCAGTGGAGCAAGCTATCGTCGCTCGGCGCGGCGGAGATGAAACAGCCACTCGTACCCGCGACCGAAACGCCGGAGTACGTGGAGGTGAAGCTCTCCGACCTGCCGCTGATCACCTATTCCGACCGCGACGGTGGAGCCTACTTTACCTCCGCCATGTTCATTGCCAAGGATCCGGAGACCGGGGTGGGCAACCTGTCCTATCACCGCTCGATGTTCGTCAGCGACGACGAACTGCGCTGCCGCCTGGCGCCGCGCCACCATCTGACCATCTACCACGAGAAGGCCGAGCAGATGGGCAGACCGCTGGAGGCCGCGATGCTGATCGGCCCGCCCGCCCATGCCTTCCTGACCGCCGCGGCGCCGCTGCCCTACGACGTGGACGAACTCGAGGTCGCCGCGCGCCTGCGCGGAAGGCCGATCGCGATGCGCAAATGCAACCACATCGATCTGGAAGTGCCCGCCGAGACCGAGGTCGTAATCGAGGGCCGGTTCCTGCCGAATGAGCGCCGTCCGGAAGGCCCCTTCGGCGAGTTCATGGGCTATTACGTTCCCGTCGGCCCCAATGCGGTCTTCGAAGTGCTGGGTGTGACCGTCCGCAAGGACGCGATGTTCCATTCGATCCTATGCGGCTCCCCGGAAGAGGTGCTGACGCTCGAGCTTTCGGTCTCGGCCAATATCTACCAGAGGCTCAGCGCCGCGCTTCCGGGTATTGTCAATGTAACCTGCCAGCCATTCGTCAACCACGCGATCATCCAGATCGAGCCGCAGTTCGAGGGCCATGCCCGCCAGGTTATGCTTGCCACTATGGGTGCCGAGCCGATATGGGCCAAGCAGGTCACCGTGGTCGATACCGATGTCGACATCTACGATATGGACGACGTGCAATGGGCGATCCTGACGCGGTCGCGCCCAGACAAAGACATGCTCATCATCCCCGAGACGCCTTCTTTCTATCGCGACGATGCCAAGGATCACTGGGGCCGGCTACTGGTGGACGCAACCAAACCCTGGGGCCGCGAAGAGGAGTTCGAGCGAAAGCGCCTGCGCATGGGAAATGACGTCCGCCTTTCTGACTGGTTCGAGGGCGCCTGACGATGGCGGGGGTGAAGCGGCTGATCATCGGCATCTCGGGCGCCTCCGGGGCGTCATATGGCCTGGCCGCGCTGGAGATGGCACGCGCCGCGGGGTGCGAGACCCATCTGGTGGTATCGCGCTCGGCGCTGCTCACACTGCATCAGGAACTGGGGCTGCAAAAGGCCGATCTCGTGGGCCGCGCCGATGAGATTCACCCGACCGCCGACGTCGGCGCCTCAATCGCTTCGGGGTCATTCCAGACGGAAGGAATGCTCATCGCACCTTGTTCCGTCCGGACCATGTCCGAGATCGCCACCGGCGTGACCTCGACCCTTATGAGTCGCGCCGCCGACGTGGTGCTAAAGGAGCGACGGCGGCTGGTGCTAATGGTGCGCGAGACGCCTCTGCACTTGGGGCATCTGGAAACCATGACCGCTCTCACGCGGATCGGGGCTGTGGTAATGCCGCCGGTGCCGGCGTTCTACGCCAAGCCGCAAACGCTCGACGAGATGGTGGCGCACAGTGTCGCTCGCGCGCTCGATCTCTTCGGCATCGAGACTGGCAGGATCAAGCGCTGGGAAGGGATGAAGACAGCTTGAGCCCGAAAGGCTGGAAAGGCGGCTTCATAAGCCTGTCAGAGCAGTAGCTGCGCATGCCAAGGTCTCGATATCCTCAAGGGCGCCGCTCTCCGGGGCGGCGCCGTAGAAATGCGCGACGACGGCACCGGCAGCGCGGCGGTAGGCCGTTCCATCACCTTTTGGATCAGAAGAACCTCGGGACAGTTCTTCTATTGCCTGCCATAGCATTAGTACCTGGATCTGCTCGCCGCGCAGTTCCAGACGTTTGACGTTTTCGCGAAATTCCGGAGCCGGCTCCAGTGTCTGCATCCACTCGCTTTGCTTCATCCGGCGGCGCACGCGGCGCAGTGGGTGTATCACCTCACGCCGCCAATCCGCGCAGATGCGATCGAACCGCTGGACTTCCTCCGAGCCCACGGGACAGCCGGTACCGGCCGCATATATGCTGGCGAGGAGAAGTGGAACATCGACCCCGTTCCGATCCTGCAGCCGAAGACAGGCCGTCGCCACGCCTGGGGCAGCGTAGATCCGCTCCATGAAGTGCCAAAGGTCAGAATGCAGCGGTTCTTCAGCCATGATTTCTCGCAGGCACTTATTGGAGTGATGACCCGAGATGGTCAAGTCGGAATAGAGCATTGTCAGAGGAATCGTGCTTGGCCGTTCCTGTCTGACGTCAGCGTCAATGGGACAGTTTAGGGTGATTTGATAAGAGAGGGTTTCTGGCACATCGCAACCGCCAAGGAGTGGAGATGAGACAGAAACCCGGAACCAAGCAGAGCCACGGCGGGAAGGTCGTCAAGGACATCCGTCGAGCGACCCGCAAACAGTATTCGGCCGAAGAGAAGATCAGGATCGTGCTGGAC
>JAUIDM010000427.1 GCA_030428915.1 Alphaproteobacteria bacterium
ATGACCGGTTGACGCTCGCATCCGGCCCCGGCCCCGTCAATCTCGGCTTGACCCGTCCGCCGCTTTCGGCCAGCGCTGGATGCAAAAGGACGCAAGGCGCGGACAGAGCGCAAGAGGAGAAAACCAATGACCGATATCACCCTTCTTGACGGCGGCATGGGGCAGGAACTGGTGGCACGGTCGGGCGATGCGCCGACGCCGCTCTGGTCGACGCAGGTGATGATCGATCATCCCGGCCTCGTCCGCGCGGTGCACGAGGATTATTTCAACGCGGGTGCGACGGTGGCGACGACGAACACCTATGCGATCCATCACGACCGGCTGGCCAAGGGTGGGATCGACGACCGTTTCGCGAACCTGCACATGCAGGCCCTGGCCGAGGCGGCAGCGGCGCGGGCCGCGCATGGCTCGGGTCGGATCGCCGGATCGCTTGGCCCCCTGGTCGCCTCCTACCGGCCCGAGACCCATCCGCCGCATGACGAGGCGGTGGCAAAATATGCCGAGATTGCCGGGCTTCTGGCCCCGGCGGTCGATCTCTTCCTCGCCGAGACGGTTGCCTCGCTCGCCCATGCGCGCGCCGTGCTGGACGGGGCCCGTTCCGGCGGTCGACCGGTCTGGCTGTCGATCACGGTGGATGACGAGGACGGAACGCGGCTGCGTTCGGGCGAACCGGTCGCAGCCCTTGGCCCTGTGCTGGAGACGGGCGGGGCGTCGGCGGTTCTGGCCAATTGCTCGGCGCCCGAAGCGATGGCGGCGGCCTTGTCAGCCTTCGCGGGCTTCGGCCTGCCCTTCGGTGCCTATGCCAACGGGTTCCAGCAGATCACCAAGGAGTTCCTGAAGGACAGCCCGACGGTCGATGTCCTGCATGCCCGGCCCGAGATGACGCCAGAGCTTTACGCCGATTTCGCAATGTCCTGGGTCGATCAGGGCGCGACGATCGTCGGCGGCTGCTGCGAGACGGGCCCCGCCCATATCGCCGAGATTGCCCGGCGGCTGCGGTCTGCGGGACACAGGCTCGTCTGATCGGTTTTCACAACTGGCTGGACCGATCAGATCCCCAGCACGTCCAGCATGTCGTATTCGCCGGGTTTCTGGTCCTGCCCCCAGAGCGCGGCCCTGAGCGCGCCGCGCGCGAAGATGCCCCGGTCGGAGGCGAGGTGGCGCAGCACGATACGCTCGCCATCGGCGGCAAAGATCACGTCATGTTCGCCCACGACATCGCCGCCCCGTATCGCCGAAAAGCCGATATCGCCGCGCTTGCGGGCGCCGGTGATGCCATCGCGGCCACTGTCGCGATGATCGGCCAGCGCGATGCCGCGCCCTTCGGCCGCAGCCTCGCCCAGCATGAGCGCCGTGCCCGAGGGCGCATCGACCTTCATCCGGTGATGCGCCTCAACGATCTCGATATCCCAGTCGGCGTCGAGTGCGGCTGCGACCTTCTTCGTAAGTTGGGTCAGAAGGTTGACGCCAAGGCTCATATTTCCCGCGCGCACGATCACCGCGTGGCGGGCGGCGGCCCTGATCTTGGCCAGATGCGCCTCTTCCATGCCGGTCGTGCCGATCACATGGACCGCGCGGGCCTGCGCGGCGAGGCCTGCAAATTCCACCGTCGCGGCAGGAGCCGTGAAGTCGATCACCGCCTGCGCTTTGGCGAAAGCCTCCAGCGGGTCATCGGTGACGGCGACGCCGAGATCCGCGCCACCCATCGCCGCGCCAAGATCGCGGCCGACCCAATCATGGCCCGTCCGTTCGATGGCGCCCACGAGCCGCGCCCGGTCGGAGGCGAGGATCGTCTTCACCAGCATCTGCCCCATCCGACCGGAAACGCCGGTGACGACGATGCCGGGAAGGTCCTGAATGTCGGTCATTTTCGCCTCCGTGCCTTGTGTCCGCATCCTTTATCCGCTGAGTGGCGCCTTGGCAAAGCCCCGTTGCAGCCGCCGTGCGGCTGGATTACACCGGACGCCATGGCAGCGAACCGCTTCTCATCCGGCTCAGGCCCCACCCAGCGCCAGCTTCGCGTCGGCGAACTGATCCGCCGGACGTTGTCTGAGATCCTGCAGCGGGGCGAGGTGCACAACGACACGTTGCGCGCAATGTCGATCACCGTGGGCGAGGTTCGCGTCTCGGCCGATCTTCGCGTGGCCACGGTCTATGTCCTGCCACTGGGCGGCAAGGAAGCCGATGAGGCGATGGTCGCGCTCAACCGCTCCAAGGGCGAGTTGCGCCACCATGTCGGCAAGGCGATGAAGCTGAAATTCGCGCCGGAACTGCGCTTCATGCTGGATCAGACCTTCGATCGCATGGATGAGACGCGGCGGCTTTTGGCGGATGAGCGGGTGCAGCGCGATATCGCGAAGCGCGACGATGATGAGGATGATGATCAGGATCTGGGCTAGCGCCGGCTTCTTGCTGCTGGCCATTGCCGGTGCCACGCAGGCCGAAACCTGCCGGATGACGGATCATGACGGCCGGTCCTTTGCCGTCTGTGAAGTCGCGGCGGGCGCCGATCTGCAGCTGTTCCTGACCGGGGCCGACGACCGCCCGATGGGCACGTTCGACCGGTTGCGCGATCAGGTGGAAGCCGAGGGCGGGCAGCTTGTCTTCGCGATGAATGGCGGCATGTATCATTCCGACCGGGCGCCGGTCGGGCTTTACATCGAAGACGCGCAGGAGATTGCCCCGATCGTCACGGCGGAGGGGCCGGGCAATTTCGGACTCCTGCCGAACGGGGTCTTCTGTATCGCGCAGACAGGCTTCGCGGTGGTGGAATCACGTGCCTTCGCCGCAGCCCCCCGGAATTGCGCCTTTGCCACCCAGTCGGGGCCGATGCTGGTCATCGACGGTGCGCTGCATCCGCGCTTTCTGCCCGACTCGGATTCCCGGTACATCCGCAACGGTGTCGGCGTCAGCGCGGACGGGCAAAGGGCGGTCTTCGCCATCTCGGACGCGCCGGTCAGTTTTCACGAATTCGCGCGGCTCTTCCGCGACGGGCTGGACCTGCCCAACGCGCTTTACTTCGACGGCAAGGTCTCGCGCCTGTTCGCACCCGAGATCGGGCGCGATGATATCGGCTTTCCGATGGGGCCGATGGTGGGGCTTGTGGCGCCCGGGCGTTGACGGCGCG
>JAUIDM010000428.1 GCA_030428915.1 Alphaproteobacteria bacterium
GTGAAAAAACCGGCAATGACGGTCCGTCCAGTCCATCATAGGGGCAATGGAAATTTGTGCTGCCTCGATGACTGCGCTCTTCGACATTCGGCGATCTCCTGAGGCTGCCTTGGACCGGCGCCGACCTGCGATGCGTACTATATGCACACCACGTCGCTCCTGCCACCCTGCCCCCTGCAGAGATCAGGAGTGATCGTATGGCGGACGCCCCGGCGGCGGCGGGACAACAGTCCTTGGCCGCGACTGCGAATTCGCCCGTCGGGAGCTGTCGGGCCGGAACGCTATCGTCACCGGCGTGGACGGGACGTATCCGCGACCCTAGGGACAACCAGGCCCCGAGAAACGGAAAACCCCGCCGGAGCGGGGTTTCGAAGCGGTGATCGCTTGCCGGATCAGGCGGCTGCCTGCGCCTTCGCGATGTCTTTCTTGATCTTAAGCGCCTTCGTCGACAGCTCTTCGTCCTTCGCCTTCGCGAGGAACGCGTCGAGCCCACCGCGATGGTCGACCGAGCGCAGAGCGGCGGCAGAAATCTTCAGCTTGAAAGACTGGCCGAGCGCATCCGAGATCAGCGTGACATCGTTCAGGTTCGGCAGGAAGCGGCGGCGCGTCTTGTTGTTCGCGTGGCTCACGTTGTTGCCCGACATCGGGCCCTTACCGGTCAGTTCGCAAACGCGCGACATGGGTTCGTTCCTTGTTTCTCGGGCCTTTGCAGCCCGTCATTCACATATCATCTAAGGACCCTGCACCGCAGAGCCCTGAATTCCGTCCGCGCCATTTAGGGCCAAAGCCGAATGGCGTCAAGCGATTCATCCCCGGTTTCGCGGTGTAAGGATGCCGGCGATATGGCGACGGCGACCGCAGCCGTTGATCAAAGCGGCCGCAAACCTGCCGGGTCGTATCCGTTGAACCGAAGGACATCGCGGGCCGCCTGCATCAGATCGGGCCGGACATCGGGGGTGCGCGACAACACCCGCGCAAACCGTCGTGACGGCGTGCCGATGACGGCCACGCGGTAATCCGCATCGACCCAGAGCACCCAGAGCGCCTCGGGGCCGCCCGGCATCTGCCGGGCGATCCGGCCCGGCCCGGTCACGTCGGCCCCGGTGGCAAAGGCGCGCGCGCCGGTCGGCCCGCAGATCGTGCCGGTCACCCTGTAACTGCCCGGCGCCGTCACCGTCCACGTCTCGGCCAGGGGTCCGCAGACCGGGTCCTGTCCAAGAACCGCCGCGACATGCCAGACATCCGCGAACCGCGACGGATCGAAGGCCGCGGCCGAGGACATGCCGGGGGCGGTTTCCTCCACGCGACTGGCGCAGCCCGTCAGCGCCAGCGACAAGAGCACCGGCATCAATCGCATCAGGGCGGAACGAGGCATCGTTTTCTCCGGCAGGAAATGTCCGGCAACACTCGCCGAGACGCCGGGCTTATGCAAGGACGGCTTGCCCAGGCGGGCCATGCATAATACGAAGCTACTTGATGAAACGCGAAAGAAGCATCTTTGCGCCTGAACCGGGCACACTCCGCGTCGCGGTACTTGTGCTGGCCGAATCCAACGCGCTGTCGCTTGCCGCCGCTGTCGATCCGATGCGGGCGGCCAACCGCCAATCGGGCCGCCCGCTTTTCGCATGGCGGTACTACTCGGCCAGCGGCGGGGCCGTGCCGCTGACGGCCGGTTTCGAGATTGCCACCGATGCCCTGACCGATCGGATCGAGGCCGATCTTCTGATCATCGTTGCGGGGTTCCGGCTGGCCGAGCAGGCCACGCCAGTGCTGCTGACGCGGCTGCGCCGCCTCGCCCCCCGCCTGCGCGCGATTATTGGCGTCGATGGCGGCCCGTGGTTTCTGGCCCGTGCCGGACTGCTCGACGCCCGCGCCGCGACCGTTCACTGGGAAGACCTGGAAAGCTTTGCCGACCACTTCCCCGCCATCGATGTCCGACGCGACCGCTATGTCATCTCCGGTCCCGTGATCACCACGGGGGGCGCGGCCACCTGCCTCGACATGATGCTGGAACTGATCCGGACACGCGCAGGCTCGGAACTTGCCCTGCGCGTTGCGGGTGCCTTTCTCTATGAGCCTGTCCACGCCGCGACGGTGCCACAGCAGGTCGTGTCGGCCGCACGGCTCGCCAAAGGCGACCCGGCGCTCGGTCAGGCGATCGCGATCATGGAGTCCGCCATTGAAACCCCCCTGCCCATTGCGACGATCGCCCGCCGCATCGGCTTGTCACAGAGGCGGCTGGAGATGCTGTTCGCCGAGCGGATGGAAACCAGCCCGGGCCGCTTCTTCCTCGACCTCCGCCTTGACGAGGCACGGCGCATGGTGACCGATACCCGGCTTTCGCTGCAGGAAGTGGCGCTCAGGACCGGTTTTTCAAGCCAGGTCTCGTTCGCCCGTGCCTTCCGCGCACGCTTCGGCAGCCCGGCATCGGTCTTGCGGCGGCGGGGTGGCTGACACATTCTGAGGCGATCAAGGCAAACATAACCGACCATCGCCGGAGCATGACGTGAAAGAGAATGAACAGGCCCTGCGCGAAGGTATCGTGGCCGCCTGCCGGTCGCTGAACGCGCTTGGCCTGAATCAGGGAACATCGGGTAATATCTCGGTCCGTTTCGGCGACAGGATGCTGATTTCCCCCTCGGCGACGCCCTATGACGTGATGGAACCCAGCATGGTCGCGGAAATGTCGTTCGGGGGCGTATACGGGGACTGGTCGGGCCCCTTGAAACCTTCGACCGAATGGCGGTTCCATTTCGATATCCTGACAAGCCGGCGGGACATGGGCGCCGTGGTTCACTCGCATGCGCCCTTTTGCACCGCGCTCGCCATCGCCCGGCGGGAAATTCCAGCATGCCATTACATGATCGCGGCTTTCGGCGGCACGAACGTGCGCTGCGCGGGCTATGCCCGCTTCGGCACCGCGGACCTGTCGCGGCTTGCTCTTGACGCGCTCGGGGACCGCAGCGCCTGCCTCCTGGCCAATCACGGAATGATCGCACTGGGCGAGACGCTGGAACAGGCGATGTGGCGGGCCGTGGAACTGGAGGCGCTGGCAAAGCAATACTGCCTGTCGCTCATGATTGGCGGACCGGTCCTGCTCA
>JAUIDM010000041.1 GCA_030428915.1 Alphaproteobacteria bacterium
CAGCCCTCGGCCTGCGGCACGGCGCGCGAGGTCGGTACCTTCGCCCACCGCCTGCCCGCCGACATGGTGGTCATGAACGAAAAGCATCGCGAGATCTGCGAAACCGCCTGGGGCATCCCGGCGGGCACGATCCCGGAAAAGCCGGGCTTCCACGCCGTGTTGCAGCACCGCAAGCTGAAGGATGGCGAACTGAACGCCTACTGGGTGCAGTGCACCAACAACATGCAGGCGGCCCCGAACGTCAACGAGGAAGGCTATCCCGGCTACCGCAACCCGGAAAACTTCATCGTCGTTTCCGATCCCTATCCGACGGTCACTGCGCTGTCGGCGGACCTGATCCTGCCCACCGCGATGTGGGTCGAAAAGGAAGGCGCATATGGCAATGCCGAGCGCCGCACCCAGTTCTGGCGCCAGCAGGTCAAGGCGCCGGGCGAGGCGCGGTCGGATGTCTGGCAGGTCATGGAGTTTTCAAAGCGCTTCACGACGGACGAGGTCTGGCCTGCCGAACTGCTGGACCAGAAGCCGGAACTGAAGGGCAAGACCCTGTTCGAAGTGCTCTACGCCAACGGCACCGTGGATAAATATCCGACCAGCGAGGTTGCCGAGGGCTTCGACAACGATGAAAGCGCGCATTTCGGCTTCTACGTCCAGAAGGGGCTGTTTGAGGAATACGCCAACTTCGGTCGCGGCCATGCCCATGACTTGGCCCCCTTCGACACCTACCATCAGGCGCGGGGCCTGCGCTGGCCGGTCGTCGATGGCAAGGAGACGCTTTATCGTTTCCGCGAAGGCTACGACCCCTATGTCAAGGCGGGCGAGGGCGTGAAGTTCTACGGCAAGCCGGACGGCAAGGCCGCGATCATCTTCGCGCCCTATGAGCCGCCTGCGGAAAGCCCGGATGAGGAATTCGACCTCTGGCTGGTCACCGGCCGGGTGCTGGAACACTGGCATTCCGGGTCGATGACCCGCCGGGTCGAGGAACTGCACCGGTCCTTCCCCTCGGCGGTCCTGTTCATGAACCCTGCCGATGCCGAGGAACGCGGGCTGAGGCGCGGGCAGGAGATCATGATTTCCACCCGCCGCGGCGAGGTGCTGAGCCGGGTCGAGACGCGGGGCCGCAACAAGATGCCGAAGGGTGTCGTGTTCCATCCTTGGTTCGATGAAGGCCAGCTGACCAACATGCTGACGCTCGACGCGACCTGCCCGATTTCCAAGGAAACCGACTTCAAGAAATGCGCCTGCAAGGTCGAACGGGCCTGATCTGACGCGACCGGAGAGGACCGATGCCCGCCACCAAACGCAAACCCGCCGGGATCGACCGGCGCCGCTTTCTGCAGGATGCGGCGCGGGCGGCGGCGGGCTGCGCGGTGGGGGGCTTCGTTTTGGCCAAACTGGCAGGTGACGCGCGCGCCCTGCCCGCACAGGCGCTGCGGCCGCCGGGGGCATTGCCCGAGGGCGACTTCCTCTCGGCCTGCATCCGCTGCGGGCTATGCGTGCGGGATTGTCCCTATGACACGCTGAAGCTCGCCGAGCCGGGCAACGACAATGTCGCGCCCGGAACGCCCTTCTTTACCGCGCGGGACGTGCCTTGCGAGATGTGCGACGACATACCTTGCGTTGCCGCCTGTCCCACGGGCGCGCTCGACAAGGGGCTGACCGACATCGACGACGCCGATATGGGCGTTGCCGTCCTCATCGACGAGGAGCATTGCCTGAACGCGCTCGGCCTGCGCTGCGATGTCTGCTACCGGGTCTGCCCGGTGATCGACAAGGCGATCACACTGGAGGTCGCGCATAACGAACGCTCGGGCCATCACGCGATCTTCATGCCGGTGGTTCATGCTGATGCCTGCACCGGCTGCGGCAAATGCGAGAAATCCTGCGTCCTGCCCGAGGCGGCAATCAAGGTTCTGCCGCGCAAGATCGCGCGCGTTGAGGGCGCAGAACATTACCGGCTGGGCTGGGAAGAAAAGGAAAACGCGGGCGGCGCGCTGGTGGACGGCATCATCGACCTGCCCGACCGCCTGCCGGGGCCGGGCACCGACAACCTCGTCGCCCCCGGCGGGTTCGAACCGACATTCAAGCTTCCCGAGGTGGCGCAATGAGCACCGCCACGGGAAGACGCATCGGTGAGGACGCCATTGCCGCCAAGGGCTGGCTTGGGGCGCACAAATATCTGCTCCTCCGTCGAGTCAGCCAGATCTTCTTCCTTGGCCTCTTCCTGCTTGGCCCATGGTTCGGCATCTGGTGGGTGAAAGGCAATCTCAGCGGCTCGCTGACTTTCGGCATCCTGCCCCTGACCGACCCGTTCATCCTGATCCAGTCGCTCGCCGCCCGGCACTGGCCGGAACTGACGGCCATCACCGGTGCGCTGATCGTGGCTGGTGTCTACGCCCTGATCGGCGGGCGGGTCTATTGCAGTTGGGTTTGCCCGATCAACCCGGTTACGGATGCGGCGCATTGGTTGCACACGCGGCTCGGCCTGCCGAAAGGCTGGCAACCGAAGCGTGGCATGCGACTGTGGGTGATGGGGATGGTCCTTGTCGTCTCGTCCATCACGGGCTCGATTGCATGGGAACTCGTGAATCCGATTTCCATGCTCCATCGGGGGCTGATCTTTGGCATGGGATTCGCCTGGGCCTTCGTGTTGGCTGTCTTTCTCTTCGACCTAATCCTCTCGCGCCGGGGCTGGTGCGGGCATCTGTGCCCGGTCGGTGCGTTCTATGGCCTCTTGGGCACCCGTTCCGTCTTGCGTGTTTCGGCCCCGAACCGCGCCGCCTGCGACGACTGCATGGATTGCTTCGCAGTCTGCCCCGAAATGCATGTCATCACGCCCGCCCTGCGCGGGGCCGAGGATGACACCCCCCTGATCCTTTCGCCCGACTGCACCAATTGCGGGCGCTGTATCGATGTCTGCGGACAGGACGTCTTCCGGTTCACTACCCGGTTTGACGATACCGCCGCACCGGCCCGCCAAAGCGGCGGGCGATCCCGTCAACCCCAATCCGAGGCCAGTCGCGCGGCCTGAACCAAAGTCGGAGAAATCCCATGACGAAACAGATGTTCCTCAGTGCCGTCGCAATCGCCGTCCTTGCCGCGCCCGGCGGCCTCGTCCTTGCCCAGTCTACATCGGGCGTGCAAACCCTGCGCGGGGCCGGTGTCAATGAAACGGTTGCGGTCGAGGATGTATTCCAACAGGACGAAAAACGGTTCGTGCGCAACTACCGCCAGCAGCCGCCGCTGATCCCGCATTCTATCGACCAATACCAGATCGACCTGAAGGCCAACCGCTGCCTGTCGTGCCACGACTGGACCAAGGCGGGCGAGCGCAACGCGCCGACGCTATCGATGACCCACTACCTCGACCGCGAGGGCAACCAACTCGACCATGTCGCAGGCACCCGCTGGTTCTGCAACCAGTGCCATGTGCCGCAGGCCGACGCCCCGGCGCTGGTCGAGAACCTTTTTCAATCCTCGGGCAACTGAGCCTGACATAGACGAACGAGGACAGTGAGATGTCAGACATGAAACGCCCTGGATTGATCCGCCGCCTCTGGACCTTTTTCTGGTCACCCTCCGGTGTTCTGTCGCTCGGCCTTTTGCTGATCGCAGGCTTCGTCGCCGGTATCCTCTTCTGGGGCGGTTTCCACTGGGCCATGGAAATGACGAACAACGAGAAGTTCTGCATCAGCTGCCATGAGATGCGCGACAACGTCTACGCCGAGTACCAGGGGACGGTACACCAGTCCAACTCTTCGGGTGTCCGCGCGACCTGCCCGGATTGCCACGTACCGAAAGCCTGGGGACCGAAGGTTGTGCGCAAGATCCAGGCAACGCAGGAACTTTATGGCCATTTCATCACCGGCGTCATCGACACGCCCGAAAAGTTCGAGGAACACCGGCTCTATCTGGCGGGGCGCGTCTGGAAGGCGATGAAAAAGACCGACAGCCGTGAATGCCGCAACTGCCACAAGTTCGAATTCATGGATTTCACGCAGCAGGAAAACCGGGCTGCCGACAACCATCAAAGGGCGCTGGACGAAGGCAAGACCTGTATCGACTGCCATCAGGGCGTCGCGCACAAGTTGCCCGAAGGCTATCTGGAACGGTACGAGGGAGTGGTCAATGAACTGGCCGTGTCGGGAGAACTTCCGCCGCCCCCGGTCAAGACCATGGCCAGTGTCGATGACCGGGAAGAGGTTAAGGGCTATCTTTCCGAGACATCAGCGAACTGACTTAGCTTCATCGGTAGCCATGTGCAGGGACAGCCCCTGCCGCGCCCGGGCCGGGTTTCCAGACCGGTATGTCAGACATATCCGCCGAACTGTTTGATACGTTCCTCAAACCGCCGCACGTTGTTTGCGGCGGTTTCCGACCGAGCGGCCATCGCGGCGACTATCATCTCGACGACGATGAAGGCGGAGTTCAGGGACGGCATGAATTGCGGACCCGCCATGGGCAGGGGGATGACCTGCCAGGCGCCCTTTGCAATCGGAGATGTGTGTCCGTCGGTCAGGGCGACGACCCGCGCACCACATTCGCGCGCGATCTGGCAGGCGCGCACAACCTCGGTCGAATAATGCGCGAAGGTGATGGCGACGACGATGTCCTCAGGTCCCGCACGCGAAAGCTGATCCATAATCTCGCCGGGATGGGCCGGAACCGTCACGAAGTTATCGAAGGCGATGGAGCCGACATAAGACAGGTAGTGCGCAATCGAATAGCAGCTTCGAACCCCGACCGAATAGATATTTCGGGCCGACAGCATCGGCCCTACTAGACCCTCCACAAGGCTTTGCATCTCGGTCGAAAAAACCGCATCCGCATTGGTCCGGTTGGCCACGATCAATTCACTGAACAGGTCGCGCTCTTCGCGGTTGTGCAGAGCCTGTGCCCGGGCGGCGTAGCCGATGGTGCGGCTGCGGAACGCCGCCTGAATGTCAGCCCGAAAAGCGTCGTAGCCGTCATAACCCAGTTCCTTGGCGAGGCGAATGACAGTGTTGGAATTCACGCCCGCGATATCGGCCAGCCCACGAATCGAATTGAAGGCCACTTCGGCATGGTGGTCCTGAACCCAGGCCGCAAACCGAGCGAGCGTCGGCGTGCCCTCGATCGCGATGCGGGACAGTTCTAAGCCCAATTGTTCGACTGATTTCATATGCATGAGGCAAAAACCGTGGCGCAGGGCTGGGTTCGGGCAGGATGCTCTGGCGCATTTCATAAATCAAATGTTTTATCTGATTGACATTGGCAACGCGAATGCATCATTCCTAGGGTCAATCAATGACAACAGAGAGGAGAACCCGATGAAACATGCAGCCTTCGGGGCGCTTGTTGCCCTTGGACTGGCAGCGGGCCCCGGCCTTGCCCAGGAAAGCTTCATTTCCATCGGCACCGGCGGCGTGACCGGCGTCTATTATCCGACGGGGGGCGCGATCTGCCGGATGATGTCGAAGACGCGGTCGGAGCACGGTGTCCGCTGCGGCGTCGAATCGACCGGGGGTTCTGTCTACAACATCAATGCGATCCGAGGCGGAGAGCTTGATTTCGGCGTGGCCCAGTCCGACTGGCAATATCACGCGATGAACGGCACCTCGCAGTTCGAGGAAACCGGCCCGTTCGAGGATCTGCGCGCCGTCTTCTCGATCCATCCCGAACCGTTCACGGTCGTTGCGCGCGCGGATGCGGGAATTGCCAATTTTGATGACCTGAAGGGCAAGCGTGTGAATGTGGGCAATCCGGGCTCTGGCCAGCGCGGCACGATGGAAGTGCTGATGGCGGCCAAAGGCTGGACGATGGACGATTTCGCACTCGCCTCGGAACTTCAGGCGGCCGAACAGAGCCAGGCGCTTTGCGACAACAATATCGACGCAATGATCTACACGGTCGGCCACCCGTCAGGTTCGATTCAGGAAGCAACGACCGCCTGCGATTCCGTTCTGGTGAACGTGACCGGCCCGGAGGTTGATCAGCTTGTCGCCGACAATCCGTTCTACCGGGTCGCGACGATCCCCGGCGGCATGTATCGCGGAACCGATGCGGATGTGACGACCTTTGGTGTCGGCGCGACGCTCGTGACCTCGGCCACCGTGCCGGATGACACGGTCTACGCGCTGGTGAAGGCGGTCTTCTCGGACATCGACCAGTTCCGCGGTCTGCATCCGGCCTTTGCCAATCTGGACCCCAAGCAGATGGCGAATGACGGCCTGTCCGCGCCGCTGCATCCGGGTGCCGAAAAGTACTTCCGCGAAGCCGGTCTGATCGAATAACCGGCGCAGCCCGAACGCAGCCACCACTCTTGGGCTGCGTCTTGAGGGGCGCCGCTGTGCACGCGGCGCCCCGTTGACTTCCGGCAACACGGCAAAGCCAATGCGAGAGGGAAGATCATGAGCGACAACAGCGAAGCCAAGGGCGCCCATCTCAGCGATGACGAGCTTCAGGATCTGGTCGCTTCCACCGATACAGGCGGGCGTGTGCCGACGAACCGGTCCGTCGCGCTTCTGATATCGGGCATCGCGCTAGCCTGGTCGATCTTCCAGCTCTGGATTGCCCAGCCGCAGCTCTGGTTCGGACAGTATCTGCCGGTGATGAACTCGTCCCAGACCCGGCCCATGCACCTCGCCTTTGCCATCGTTCTGGCCTATCTGGCTTATCCGGCCTTCAAATCCTCGCCCCGCGACCGAATTCCGCTGGCCGACTGGGCGCTGGCACTGATCGGCTTTCTTTGTGCCTTCTATGTTTTCGCCTTTTCCAGTCATCTGGCACTAACCGCGCGATCGGGCCTGCCGACGCAGACCCAGATCATCATCGGTGCGATCGGCATCGTTGTTCTGCTGGAAGCCTCGCGCCGGGCGCTTGGCCCCGCACTCACAATCGTCGGATCGCTCTTCCTGCTCTACGCCTATATGGGGCAGGGCTGGCTGATCCCCGACATCATCGAACACAACGGGCTTTCCTTCACCTCCATCGTAAATGCCCAGTGGCTGGATACGACGGGCGTCTTCGGCATTCCGCTCGGTGTGTCGACAGCCTTCGTCTTTCTTTTTGTTCTCTTCGGCGCAATCCTCGACAAGGCCGGGGCGGGCAACTATTTCATCCAGCTCGCCTTCGCGGGCCTCGGGTCGCTGCGCGGCGGCCCTGCCAAGGCGGCGGTGGTTGGTTCCGCCATGACGGGCCTTATCTCGGGCTCCTCCATCGCCAACGTCGTGACCACCGGCACTTTCACGATCCCGCTGATGAAACGCGTTGGCTTTTCGTCCGAGAAGGCCGGCGCGGTTGAGGTCGCGTCCTCCGTCAACGGCCAGATCATGCCGCCCGTCATGGGCGCCGCCGCATTTCTGATGGTCGAATTCGTTGGCATTTCCTATGTCGAGGTCATCAAGCACGCCTTCATCCCGGCGGTGATCTCTTACATCGCGCTGGTCTATATCGTGCATCTGGAAGCGCTGAAGAAAGACATGCCGGCGCTGGGTGAGGCCAAGTCGCTCGCCCAGATGTTTCTCAAGATCTTCATCGGCTTCGTCGTGGCAGGCGTGGCTTTCACCGCTCTGATCTATGGCGTGAAGGGGCTGCGGTCCGCCGCGCCGGGCATCGCCGACTGGATCGTTCTGGCGGTCATCGCCGTCGTCTATGTCTTCGCCGTCCGAACGGCCGCGGGGCGTGAGGACCTTGCACTCGATGATCCGAACGCAAAGGAGTTTCATCTGCCGACCGTGGCACAGGTCTTCCCGACTGGTCTGCACTTCCTGCTGCCGATCCTCGTCCTGATCTGGTTCCTGATGGTCGAAATGCAGTCGCCAGCCAAATCCGCGTTTTACGCAGTGGCGGTGATGCTCTTGATCATCATCACCCAGCGCCCCCTGAAGGCGATGTTTCGGGGCGAGGATACCGGCGCCGCGACGCGTGCGGGTTTCGATGACCTGATCGAAGGCATGATCGCGGGTGCGCGCAACATGATCGGTATCGGTGTGGCAACCGCCGCCGCCGGGATCATCGTCGCGACCGTGACCAAGACCCCCATCGGCACCGAACTGGCCGGATTGGTAGAGGTCCTGTCAGGTGGCAACCTTTTCCTGATGCTTTGCCTGATCGGGGTCTTCTCGCTGATCCTTGGCATGGGCCTGCCGACCACCGCGAACTATATCGTCGTGTCGTCTTTGATGGCCTCGGTCGTCGTCACGCTCGGCGCGCAGGAGGGGCTGATCGTGCCCCTGATCGCCGCCCACCTCTTCGTCTTCTACTTCGGCATCATGGCCGATGTGACCCCGCCGGTGGGGCTGGCGAGTTTCGCCGCCGCCGCCGTGTCGGGAGGCGACCCGATCCGCACTGGCTTTACCGCGTTTTTCTACTCCATGCGGACGGTGGCGTTGCCGTTCCTTTTCATCTTCAACCCGGCGCTGATCCTGTACGGTGTCGATCTGGGAACATGGGCGGGCATCCTGCAGGCCGCCTTCATCTTCGTGATCGCCACCTTTGCCATGCTGCTGTTCGCCGCCGCCACGCAGGGCTATTTCCTCGCGCCCTCGCGGCTGTGGGAAAGTGCAGCACTTCTGCTCGTGGCCTTCACGCTTTTCGTTCCGGGTTTCTGGCTGAACCGGGTGCAGCCGCCCTTCCATGAAAGCCCGCCGACCGAGCTTGCAGCAGCGATGGATGCGGCCCAGCCGGGCGATCGGATACGCTTCATCGTCGCGGGGCCGTCCTTCACCGATGGCGGAACCACCCAAACGACGCTGGTCCATACAGTGGCCGAGGAAGACCCGGCCACCGGCCGGGCCGAGGCGGCGGGCCTGTTCCTGCTGCCTGAGGGCGAGAAGATGTTCATGGACGAACCGATGTTCGGCACACCCTATCAGGAGAAGTTGTCGGGCTTCGATTTTTACACCGAAAACCGGGTGGAGGTCGTCAGCGTCCTCTCGCCCGCCGAGCGTATGCCAAAGCAGGTCTTCTACATCCCGGCGCTGCTTCTTCTGGGGCTGGTGATCATGCTCCAGCGCCGCCGTCAGACCAAACCCGCCTTCTGAGGAGAACAGACATGGCAAAGAAAATCCTTCTGGCGGTCGATATCAACAACGAAGAGACGAGCAAGGCGCCGCTCGCCGCCGCGCTTGATCTGGCCCATGAAGACAGCGTGCTGCATGTCATCTGCGTGGTTCCAGATTTCGGGCTTCCGCAGGTCTCCGGCTTTTTCCCCGAAGGTTATGAGAAAAAGATGCTTGACGCCTATGGCGATGCGCTGGCCGGCTGGGTGAAGGCCCATGTTCCCGGTCACTTGACGTGCAAGGCGCATGTCGCCCATGGAACGATTTATGTCGAGGTGGTCAAGGCGGCCGACAAGCTGGACGTCGATGTGATCGTCATCGGATCGCACCGCCCGGCGCTCAGCGACTATCTCCTCGGCCCGAACGCCGCGCGGGTCGTCCGCCATGCGCGTCAATCCGTCTACGTTGCCAGGAGCTGAAATTGCCCAACCATGTGTTTGGCCGTTCTACCAAAGGTTCGTTGCCGACTGCCGCGAATGGCGAGGGTTGCTATCTGATCGACACCGACGGCAAACGCTATCTGGACGGGTCGGGTGGCGCGGCTGTGTCCTGCCTTGGCCATTCCGACGCAAAGGTGCGCGCGGCGCTTCACGATCAGCTTGACCGGTTCGCCTTTGCCCATACCGGGTTCCTGACCTCGGACCCTGCCGAACAACTTGCCGACCGGCTGGTAGCCGAGGCGCCGGCAGGTATCGACCGGGTTTACCTCGTCTCTGGCGGATCCGAGGCGATGGAAGCGGCGCTGAAACTTGCCCGTCAGTACTACCTTGAAATCGGCCAGCCCGGCCGTCACCGGGTCATCGCACGCCGCCAGAGCTATCACGGCAATACGCTGGGCGCACTGGCGACCGGCGGCAACGAATGGCGCCGCGCGCAGTTTGCGCCCCTTCTGGTCGAAACCTCACATATCTCGCCCTGCTACGAGTATCGGGGCCGCCGCGACGATGAAAGTGTCGAGACCTACGGCCTGCGTGTCGCCGATGAGCTGGAGGCGGAAATTCAGCGTCTGGGTGCCGAAACGGTGATGGCTTTCGTTGCCGAGCCCGTCGTCGGCGCCACTGCCGGGGCGGTTCCCGCCGTGCCCGGCTATCTGAAGCGTATCCGAGAGATCTGCGACCGCCACGGCGTCCTGATGATCCTCGACGAGGTGATGTGCGGCATGGGGCGCACCGGCTACCTCTTTGCCTGCGCCGAGGACGGCGTCGCGCCCGACATGATCGCCATCGCCAAGGGACTTGGCGCGGGCTATCAGCCCATAGGGGCGCTTTTGTGCACCGGCGCGATCTATGACGCGATCGCCAGGGGCTCGGGCTTCTTCCAGCACGGTCACACCTATATGGGTCACGCGATGGCGGCAGCGGCGGCAAATGCGGTCCTGTCGCGCATCCTCGACGACGGTCTTCTGCAGCGGGTACGCGAACAGGGGGCAAAACTTGAGGCGGCCCTGCGCGACCGGCTGGGCCAGCATGCCCATGTCGGGGATATTCGTGGCCGTGGCCTGTTCCGTGGCATCGAACTGGTCGCCGACCGCGAGAGCAAGGCACCATTCGACCCCTCCCGCAAGCTCCATGCTCGGATCAAGGCGGAGGCGATGGGGCAGGGGCTGATCTGCTATCCGATGGGCGGAACCATCGACGGGGTGAGGGGCGACCATGTGCTGCTGGCCCCACCCTTCATCATTTCCGACGCTGAGATCGCCGAACTGACAGACAAGCTAGCGACCGCGATCGACCGCGCCATCGCCGCATGACCCTGCCGCGCGTGATGGTCGCGCCCACCGGCGCGCGGCTGACCAAGGCCGATCATCCTGCTTTGCCGATTACGATTGCCGAGATCGTCGAAACCGCCGTCGCATGCCGCGAGGCCGGCGCCGACGGGCTGCACGCCCATGTCCGCGATGCAGAGGGGCGGCACGTCCTGGATGCGGGGCTTTACCGCGAACTGATCGCCGAACTGTCGCGGACCGCCCCCGGCTTCTACGTCCAGATCACGACCGAGGCGGTAGGCCGCTATTCACCCGCCGAGCAGCGCGCTCTGGTCGAAACGCTGCGCCCCGCCGCCGTCTCCATCGCGTTGCGGGAAATCACGCAGGAAGAGGATGAACAGGTGACGGCCCGCTTCTTCGCGTCCTGCAGAGAGGCGGGAACCGAAGTGCAGCACATCCTTTACGATGCCGGGGATGTCGAACGGCTGGCCGCCCTCATCGCCCGGGGCACGGTGGCGGCCGGGGGACTGGCTGTGCTGCATGTGCTGGGCCGGTATACGTCCGGCCAGGTATCCGACCCGGCCGCGCTTGACCCGCTGCTTGCCGTTCAGGCCGCAGCCGGGCTGTCGCCGGATTGGGGGCTTTGTGCATTCGGTCCGACCGAGACGGAGTGTCTTCGCGCCGCAATCATACGGGGCGGCAAGGCGCGGATCGGCTTTGAGAACAACAGGCTGAATCGCGACGGCAGCATTGCCGCCGACAATGCTGCCCGGATCCGGGATCTGATGGCGGTAATTGGCGGCGGTCAGGCGTTGGTCGAAAGCTCGACGCAGACCTGAAGCGCCTCAGATGCCGACGTCAATGATCGCGCGGGCAAGGATCGGCACGGTCTTCGCGTTCAGCCCGGCGATGTTCAGGCGTGAATCGCCGACCATGTAGATGCCGTGTTCGGTTTTCAGCCGCTCCACTTGCTCGGGTGCCGCGCCAAGGCGCGAAAACATACCGCGATGCTGGGCGATGAAACCGAACCGGTCAGAGCCGGAGGCCTTTTGCAGCTCGGACGCCAGTTGCTCCCGCAGGCCGAGCATTCCCAGCCGGACCTCTTCCAGTTCCTTGGCCCAATCCGCCCGCAGGGCCGGGTCGTTCAGGATCATCGTGACCAGCCGCGCGCCGTGATCGGGCGGGAAGGAGTAGTTCTGCCGGTTGAGATAGGCGAGCGTACCTTGCGTGACCTCGCGGGCCGACGGGTCCGACAGCGCAATGAGCGCGCCGGTCCGTTCGCGGTAGATGCCGAAATTCTTGGAACACGAGGCTGCGATCAGCGCTTCGGGCAGGCGCGAAGCTATCAGCCGGACGCCAGCCGCATCGGCCTCCAGCCCGTCACCGAAGCCCTGATAGGCGATGTCAATCATCGGCGTCGCGCCGGTCTTTTCCAGAAGATCGGCCACCGCCTGCCATTCCGGTCCGGTCAGGTTTGCACCCGTCGGGTTGTGGCAGCAACCATGCAACAGGACCACGTCGCCCGCCTTCGCCCCCGCCAGATCGGCCATCATCGCGGTGAAATCGACCGCGCGGGTCTCATTGTCGAAATAGCGGTACATCCGGACCTTCATGCCCAGATGCTTCAGGATCGACAGGTGGTTGGGCCAGGTCGGGTCCGAGACCCAGACCGTGGCATCGGGCGAGGCCATGCGGATCAGTTCGAAGGCCTGCCGGCAGGCGCCAGTGCCGCCCGGCGTTGCGACCGAGGAGATGCGGTCGGCGCTGACAGCATCGCCAAGGACCAGAGCCGCCATTGCAGCGTTGAATTCCGGCTCACCCGCAAGGCCGGTATAGGTCTTGGTGGTTTCCGTTTCCCAAAGCTGCTTCTCGGCAGCCTTGACCGCCCGCATGACCGGGGTCACGCCGTCTGCGTTCTTGTAGACGCCGACGCCAAGGTCGATCTTGTCCTTCCTGGGATCGGCCTTGTACTGGCCGATCAGCATCAAAATCTTGTCCGCTGGTTGCGGTTTGAGTGTGCCCAGCATGGCAATGCTCCTCAGTTAGCCGGTGACGACCTTAAGGTCGCCATACATGCCCCATTCGGCCCAGGACCCGTCATAGAGCGCGTGGTCGCGTTTGCCGACCCGTTCCATGGCAAGCGAGAGGATCGCGGCGGTGACGCCCGAGCCGCAGGTGGTGATCGCGGGTTTGGAAAGGTCCACGCCAGCCTCGGCGAAGACCTTTTTCAGCTCGTCGGGACCCTTCATCGTATTGTCGCCGTTCAGGACCGATCGGAACGGGACGTTCTTCGAATTGGGGATATGCCCGGCACGCAGACCCGGGCGCGGCTCTTCCTCCTCGCCGCGGAAGCGTGGGGTGCCGCGGGCATCGACGATCTCGTAATCGCCGAGCTTGGCGGCGGCCGCGACCTGCGTCACGTCCTTGACCAAATGCGCCTGACGGCTGACGGTGATGTGGCGGTCGCGCAGGATGGGGGGCATGTCCTCGATCGGTCGCCCCTCGGCCTGCCACTTCGGAAACCCGCCGTCGAGAACCGCGACATCTGTCTTGCCCATCAGGCGGAAGGTCCACCAGACCCGCGCGGCAGAAAAGAGGCCCGCGCCGTCATAGACCACGACCTGGTGGCCGTCACCCACCCCCATCGCCCGCATGCGGCTGATGAATTTTTCCGGCGGCGGGGCCATGTGGGGAAGGTCGGAGCGCTGGTCGGAGATTTCGTCGATGTCGAAAAAGCGGGCGCCGGGAATATGGGCCGCCTGATACTCTGCCTTTGCATCGCGACCCATGTCGGGCAGGTACCATGAGGCATCGAGAATCCGCAGGTCGGGATCCTTCAGATGGGCCTGAAGCCATTCTGTCGAAACCAGCGTCTTCGGATCGTCCCCGGACATGGAAGCCCCCCTTGATACATGTCCCAGCATTATCCGGGCGAGGCCACCGGGTGCAAGCCGTTATCCCTGTTTCAAGAGCCGCTGTTTCTGCCGGTTCCAGTCGCGTTTCGCGCTGGTTTCTCGCTTGTCATGGGCCTTCTTGCCCTTGGCCACGCCGATCTTCAGCTTCACCATGCCGCGGTGATTGAAATACATGACCAAGGGAACGAGCGTCATGCCCTCGCGCCCCACGGCCTGCCAGAGCCGCGACAATTCCCGCTTGGATACCAACAGCTTGCGTCGCCGCCGCTCCTCATGCCCGAAGATCCCGGCCTGCTTGTAGGGCGCGATATAGCCGTTGATGAGCCACAGTTCCCCGTTCTCGACCGAGGCATAGCTGTCGGCGATGTTCGACTGGCCGGTGCGCAGCGATTTCACCTCGGACCCGGTCAGCACGATGCCGACCTCGAGATCGCTTTCGATGAAGTAATCGAACCGCGCGCGGCGGTTTTCGGCGATCACCTTGTAGTTGGGGTCTGATTTCTCGGCCATGGTCGGGCAGAGATAGGCGAGGCCGAGGCCCCTGTCCAGATGCACCGGCCAGACGCGTCATTGTCCGTCTTCCATGCGTATGGCATCTGTATGGCATCCGTCCCGACACCGTCCCGACAGGAAACCGGGGCATACAGACCGGAGATATGAGACCGATGTTGATCCAGATAGGCCTCGGGACCGCATTGATCCTGCTGACGATCCTGATCGCGGGGCTCGCCTTCTGGGCGCTGGAGGTGGTGCTGAACCGAACCCGGCCCTGGCTGATGCTGGAACCGCACCGGCCGAAACTGGCGCTCGTGCTGTCGATCACGGTCGTCTGGGTGCTGGGCACGGTCACAGCGGGTGTCTGGATCTGGGCCTTCGCGCTCCGCGCGCTCGGCATCTTCGCGACGATGGAGGCCTCGGTCTATTTCGCGCTTGTGGCCTTCACCACGCTCGGCTTCGGCGACATCCTGTTGCCGGTCGACTGGCGGCTTCTGGGCGGGATGGCGGCGGCGAACGGGCTGCTGTCGATGGGGCTCATGACGGCGATGCTGATCGAGGTCATGCGCCATGTGCGCATGGGTCAGATCGAGATGCGCAGGAAAGGGACGGAGACATGAGGATCGCAGGCACATTGGGCATTGTGGGCGGCAACGGGCAGCTCGGGAGCGCGATCGCGCGCGGCTTGTTGACCGCAGGGGCGATCGCGCCGGAGGCGCTCTGGGTCTCGGCCCGGTCGGGTCGGGCGGAGGCCTTGGCCGACTGGCCCGGCATCACGGTGACGACGGACAATCAGGCTTTGGCCGATGCCTGCGACACGATCCTGATGTCTGTCCCGCCCGCAGGGTTCGGGCAGGTCGGTATCAACGCGCCCGACCGGCTGGTCGTATCGGTCATGGCTGGTGTGACCCGCGAACGGCTTGCCAGTGAAACCGGCGCGGCGCGGATCGTGCGGGCGATGTCGAGCCCGGCGGCGGCGGAGCGGATGGCCTATTCGCCGTGGATCGGAACCGGGGCTGTGACGGAGGAGGACCGTGAAACGGTCCGCACCCTCTTTTCCGCTGTCGGCACGACCGACGAACTGACGGACGAGGGGCATATCGACCATTTCACCGCGCTGACCGGGCCGGTGCCGGGTTTCGTCGCGCTCTATGCCGATTGCATGATCCGCTTCGCCGTGGCCGAGGGCATCGCGCCAGAGGTCGCGGAACGCGCCATTCGGCAGTTGTTCCTGTCGAGCGGCCGGATGCTGGGCCGAGAGGGCCCGAGCCCGGCGAACGAGGTGAAGGCAATGGTCGACTATGCCGGAACCACGGCGGCGGGTCTGGTCGCGATGGAAAAGGCCGGGATTGCTGGGGTCATTGCCGAGGGCCTGAGGGCGGCGGTGGCGAAGGCGCGGGAGATTGGGGGGTGAAGCCGCCGAGCACCCCTCTCGAGGGATGTTTTGCTGATCACGACAGGACAGCAGTCTGATCTTTAAACCGGGAGTGACCGCTCTGAGCTCATTTTACAATATTCTGCGCTATCCATGAATGACTGCTAAACTGATCAGAACAGGGATCGCATTTCATGGTCGCAAACAAGGCGCAGGCAGAGTATTGGGCTTCCCCCGCGGGCCTGAAATGGCTTGAACTCGAGCATGCTCTGGATACCGCGATGGCCGGTATGTTGGACATGATGCTCGATACCGCTGACATCGTATCAACGGACCATATCATCGACATAGGATGTGGAACCGGAGCAAGCACCCTTGAAGCTTCCCGACGCGTTCCGGACGGCATAGGGCTTGGGGTGGACATCTCCGAGCCACTTCTTGCACGCGCCGCCAGCAGGGCGAAGGAGGAAGGCATACAGAATGCCTCTTTCCTGTTGGCCGATGCCCAAACACATGACTTTTCCGGCCGGCCCTTCGATCTTTTGGTGTCGAGATTGGGCATGAGCTTCTTTTCCGACACCGTCGCCGCCCTTCGGAATCTGTCTAAGGCACTGAACGAGAATGGCAGAATGGTGTTTGTTTGCTGGGCATCGGTGGCCGAGAACCCCTGGTTCTCGGTTCCAGCACGTGCGGCGGAACAGAGACTGGGATCGCTTCCGAAAGGGGACCCTGCCGCACCCGGACCAACCGCATTTCAGGATTGTGATCGAGTAGCCGACCTGATGTTTCAGGCAGGCCTCTCCAATATCGAGGCGCGTCCGGTAGAGTTTATGCTTACACCGCCCGATGGGGTTGCCGGCGCAGCGCGTGCTGCCAGCAAGGTCGGTCCCGCGGCTCGGATCATGCAAGCACACAAGGGAACCGAAGATGACGAGCTGGCGATTGAAAGCGCGGTGAGGGCCGCCTTCGAGAATTTCGACGAAGGGGGTGTGGTGCGGGTTCCTGCCGTGGTCAATCTGTTCGCTTGTTCGGTGTGAACCGGTCTCGGAAAGCTGTCATCCGGGATTGAACGCTGAGCATCAGCCTCGTCCCGCTGAACCGTCATCGCAAACCGACGGTTCCGCCTTCGCTCAGCCCCGCTCCATCCGGGCCAGAAGGGCCTTGGCCGCTGCCTGTTCGGCCTGCCGTTTCGCGCCCGCCTTTGCGGATTCGGCCTCACCCGTCTCAAGCCGCACCTCGACGGTGAAGAGGGGTTGGTGGTCGGGGCCTTCGCGGGTCAGTTCGCGGTAGGCCGGCGGCGGCAGGCCGCGGGCCTGTGCCCATTCCTGAAGGGCTGTCTTGGCGTCGCGGGCATCGGCCTTGACCGTCCCGATCCGGTCGCCCCAAAGCTTCAGGATCGCCGTCCGCGCCGCCTCGAACCCGCTGTCGAGGTAGATGGCGGCGATCACCGCTTCCATCGCGTCCCCCAGCAGCGCCTCTTTCCGCCGCCCGCCTGACATCATCTCGGACCGTCCGAGTTTCAGGACCTCGCCCAGCGCAATCTCACGCGCGACATCGGCGCAGGTTTCCTTGCGGACGAGCGTGTTGAAGCGGGGGGCCAACTGGCCCTCGGTCGCGCCCTTGTCGGCGGCGAGCAATGCCTCGGCCATGACAAGGCCGAGAACCCGGTCGCCGAGGAATTCCAGTCGCTGGTTGTCCGGCCGCTGGGGCGTGGAGATGGAGGCATGCGTGACGGCACGCACCAGAAGCTCCGGGCGGCGGAAGTCGTGCCCGATCCGGGCCGCGAAGGCGGCGAGATCGGCGGACAGTTTCACTCCACCGCCTTGAAGAACCGGTCGGACCGCCAGG
>JAUIDM010000429.1 GCA_030428915.1 Alphaproteobacteria bacterium
GAAGCCGGCCCAGAGCGTAACGGCACCGGAATCCAGCACCGGCGGTGTCAGGCCGGCGGCAACGAAACCGGCAAGCCGTGCCCGCGCCGTCCCCCCGGCCCGTCCCGCGCCCTCGGCCGTCATCTCCGTCATCCGGCGCATGTGGAACTCGTAAGCCGCTAGTATCAGATCGTCCTTTGACGAAAAGTGGTGACGGATCAGGCCCGGCGTGACCTCCGCCCGGCTCGCGATTGCGCGCACCGTCGCCCCGGCGACACCTTGCTCGGCAATCAGCGACAGGGTCGCCAGAATCAACGCCTCGCGGCGCTGTTCTGCCGGTTCGCGCCGGAATTTGGGTTCGGTTTCGGACACGGGACATCACGTTGATTTATTATACATACGTATAATTGCACGGAACATGCGGATTTTCAATCCGGAAAAGCCCGCTGAATCTTAAAGACCGCCTTCTGCGCAGTCGTTGGCGAGCCAGGCCCGGATCCCGCCGGGCAGTTCGGGTCGGAAATAGGCGATGATCCGGCCGTCGGGCGGCGCCACTGCCCCGTCCCGCCACGGGCTGATCCCATGAAGCGCAAGGCGGTGAATCAGCACCGCCTCGCCCGGACTGGCATGGGCCACGACCCGTCTGCAGGTCTGGAAGACCTCACGCCGCGCCGCGTGATAGGCCTCGGTCACGTCGACATTCGGCCAGTCCGCCTCGGCGTGATCCGCCAGCGCTATGCGGAAAGCCCGCGCCATGATCCGGTGGCTGCCCTCCCAGATGACCGGCGGGCTCGCGCCCGCATCCGTCGCGGTCAGCGGCAGTCCGAGTATGTAGGCATGCGGTTCGCGGATCATGCGGCGTTTGTCGGGACCTACGGCCAGAAGCCCGTCGATATGCGCCGCGTCCCTGTTCAGCCGGAAGCGGAAGGCCGTTTCGCTCTCCGAAGTGGATGGTTGCGGATAGCCGGGATGAACCACCGAAAGCTGCGCCCGGTGCAACGGGAGACGGCCGAACTGAGCGCCTGCGGCCGTTGCCGCCGCGCCGGTGAGCGCCACGCCGCCAACGGTCCCGGCCGCATCATTCGGTAGCAGATCGAGGCCAACATCCCAGGTTCCGCCGCATCGCAGCGGCTCGAGGCTGTTATGTAGCGCCGCGCGCGCCAGCGGCAAAGCCGCCTCCACCCAGCGCAGCACCGCCGGATCGGGTCCGAACCGGACCCAGCCGCGGGCTGCGAGTTGCGTCACCACCCTGCCGCCTTTCGCAGCATGTTGACTGCGACAAGCGCAAGGAAGACCGCGAAGACGCGTTTCAGCGGCTTCGGGTCCATCGCATGGGCAAGTCGCACGCCCCAGGGCGTCGTGATCAGCGTCATCGCAATGATCACCGCGAAGGCCGGCAGGTTGACCGCGCCGATCGTATAGGGTGGCGCACCATTGACCGGGGTCATGAGAAATCCCGCCACCGACGGCACCGCAATCACGACGCCAAAGCCCGCAGCCGTTGCAACGGCTCGGTGAATCGGCGTGGCGTAAAGGCTCATCAGCGGCACCCCGAAAGAGCCGCCGCCAATACCCATAAGCACCGAGAGGAACCCGACCAGCGGTGACAGAGCCGCCCGTACGGCACCCTTCGGCATTTCCGGTCCCAGCCGCCAGTCCGACCTGCCAAAGCCCAGGTAGAAGGCCACGACGAGCGCTAGTGTGCCGAAGATCGCCTGCAAGGCCGGGGTCCGAAGCTGCGCGACCGCGAGGACGCCAATGATCGCCCCGACGACGATCCCGGGCGCCCAGCCTCTGAGGATGCCCCAGTCGACCGCACCTTTCCTGTTGTGGGCCAGGACCGAGCGGACCGACGTCACTATGATTGTCGCAAGAGAGGTTGCAAGACAGACCTGCATCAGGTCAGGCCCGTGATAGCCGAGCCCGGAAAACGCGTAGAAGAAGGCCGGCACAAGGATGATCCCGCCGCCGACGCCCAGAAGCCCGGCGACAACGCCCGCAAAGCCACCGATCGCCAGCAACAAAGCCAGCATCGGCAAGAGTTCTGCTAATCCTGGCATCCACCGTCCCTTCCACTTGCCGCCCTCGCCAGATAGCCGCTTTGCCAGAGATTGGCCAGAATAGACGGAGGGTCAGCGGTGCCTCAGAAGGCGAGTTCGACCATCGGCTGAAGCGCCGCGTCGATGACGTCAAGCCCGGCGCCCGTGCGGTTTGCGCGTTCCGACAGCACACGCCTCCAGCCACGTGCGCCTGGTTGGCCGTGGAAGAGGCCCAGCATGTGACGGGTGATCTGATGCAGCCGTCCGCCGCCTTCAAGATGCCGTGCGATGTAGGGGCGCATGCGCGCCACGACCTCGAACCGATCCGGTCCCGGTCCGCCGCCGAAAAACCGCGCATCGACCCCGGCCAGCACCTCGTAGGGTTCATGATAGGCCGCCCGCCCGACCATCACCCCGTCGAGCCCTTCAGCGAGGAACGCCTCGGCCTGAGCCAGAGTGGTGATGCCGCCATTGACCGAGATGTGAAGATGGGGAAACGCCCGTTTCATCGCCGCCACCAGCGGGTAGTTCAGTGGCGGAATCTCGCGGTTTTCCTTCGGGCTCAGCCCCTGAAGCCAGGCCTTGCGTGCATGGATCTGGAACCGGTTCACACCAGCGGCCGAGACAGTTTCGAGGAAGGCGGGCAACACCTCTTCCGGCACCTGCTCGTCGACGCCGATCCGGCATTTCACGGTGACGTCGACCGGCGAGGCCGCGAACATTGCAGCGGCACAATCGGCGACCAGTTCCGGCCGTTCCATCAGCACGGCGCCGAAACAGCCCGACTGCACCCGGTCGGAGGGACAGCCGACATTGAGGTTGATCTCGTCATAACCGAAGTCAGCCCCGATCCGCGCGGCCTCGGCCAGTTCGGCGGGATCGGACCCGCCCAGTTGCAATGCCACCGGATGCTCGGCCGGGTCATGCCCCAAAAGCCGCTCCCGATCCCCGTGGATGATGGCCTGCGCTGTCACCATCTCGGTGTAGAGCAGGGCATGACGCGATATTTGCCGGTGAAAAAACCGGCAATGACGGTCCGTCCAGTCCATCATCGGCGCAATGGAAA
>JAUIDM010000430.1 GCA_030428915.1 Alphaproteobacteria bacterium
GAGCTGCATGACGAGCTTGGTCAGATCTTCGGCCTGAAATCCTTCCTTGGCGGCAATACCGGCGCTCAGGCCGGCGGCTGGTACCGGAACGAGATCAAGGGCCCGGAAGACTTCAACGGTCTTAAGTTCCGCATGCCCGGCCTCGGCGGCGAAGCGCTCGGCAAGCTCGGTGCATCGGTGCAGAACCTGCCTGGCGGCGAGGTCTATCAGGCCCTGTCCTCGGGTGCCATCGACGGCACCGAGTGGATCGGCCCCTGGGCCGACGAAAAAGCCGGTTTCCAGGAGATCACCAAGATCTACTACACGGCCGGCTTCCACGAGCCGGGCGCAGGCCTCAGCCTTGCCATGAACCGCGAGGTCTTTGACAGCCTGACCCCGGCCCAACAGAAGATCTACGAGATCGCGTCCGCCGAGGCGCATCAGTGGAACCTCGCGCAATTCCTGTCGAACAACGCCTCCGCGCTGTCGCGTCTTCAGGCCGCGGGCGTCAAGACGCTGGAATTCCCGGATACGGTCTGGGATGCCTTCGGCAAGGCCGCGAACGAGGTTCTTGCCGACCCGGCGAAGATGGGCGACGAGATCTACAAGAGGATCTATGACAGCTACTTCGCCTCGATGAAGTCGTCCTCGGCCTGGATCAAGCTGTCGGACGGCGCGTACACCGCGCAGCGCGACCGCGTGCTCGGCTGATCGGACGTTAGACACATCGCCTCCGGCCGTATCGGCCGGGGGCATTCACCCGACAAGGCGCAGGCGACAAAGGCGCCGTCGGAACCAGGGGGGATCGGATGGTGAACGCCATCTTCGGGTTCTTTGCCAATATCTTTCAGGCAATCTTGAACTTTTTCTACGCCCTCACCCATCCGGGGGAGTGGCTGGCCTGGACGCCCTATATCAATCAGCCGTTGCCTACGCCCGAGGTGAAGGAATCGCTGATGCGGTTCATCTATTACGGCGCGTCGAAAGAGCTGTTTTTCGTCATCCTCACGTTCCTGATCATCCTCACCGTGATCGGCCTGATCCGCCGCCCCGTCATGTGGGCCTATGTGCGGGGGCTGGAATTCTTCGCCAACTGGACCGGCCGCATCGTCGCCTGGGTCGGCCTGGCCATGGTGATCCAGCAGATCGCCATCGTCTTCCTGCAACGCATCTTCCGCGTCGCCCAGATCGAATTCGGCTTTTTCGGCATCGGCTTCACGCGGGACCTGAGCTGGTGGTCGGAGGAACTGAAGCTTTACAACGCGATGATCGTGGCGCTGTGCGTGACCTATACCTTCGTTCAGGGCGGACATGTCCGGGTCGACCTGATCTATTCGGCCGTCAGCTATCGCTGGAAGAAGTTCATCGACATGATGGGGTCCTTGGTCTTCATGATGCCGGTCGCGGTCATGACATGGCTTTTCGCCTGGTTCTTCTTCTGGCGCGTGATGGTCGTGCCGAATACCTCGGCATCGGATGATCTGGACAAGCTGCTGATGAAGGCGCGCGCGGTGCGCTGGAACATCGAAACCATCGGCTTCAGCCCCAACGGCTTCGACATGTATTTCCTCTTCAAGCTGCTGATCCTCAGCTTCGTCGCGCTGACATTCATCCACGCCTACGCGTTCTTCTGCCGCTCTCTGCTTGAATTCATCGAGGGTCCTGAGAGCGACGGCAAATACCTCGACAAGGACTCGCTCGGTCAGGGCGAAGAAGCCTACGAAGGCGCGCATTAAGGGGACAATGCACCATGTTTCTCGGACTTGACGGCGTCGAGATCGGCCTGATCATCGTCTTCCTGTGCCTCTTCGGCGGCATCCTGTCGGGCTTCCCTGTGGCCTTCGCACTAGGGGGCGCGGGGCTGATCGCCTTCGGCATCATCGCCGCGCTCGATTCATCAGGCCTTCTGGTTCATGAATTCGTCGATCGCGGATCAGAGGGCTACAGGGCGCTTCTGGCCCAGGGTGTGCCCGAAATCGGGATATCGAAATTCAACTATCCCGACCTGCCACGTTCCGTCGAACCCCTGTTCCCGCAGGGCTGGGAAGTGGCGATGGACCGCAACATCGCCTTCATCGTGAACCGCATGAACGAACGGGTCTTTGCCGGCCAGTCGATCGAGACGCTGCTGGCGGTCCTGATGTTCGTGATGATGGGCATCACGCTGGAACGCTCGAAGATTGCCAATGAGCTCTTAACCACGATGGCGCGGGTTTTCGGGCCGCTGCCGGGCGGGCTGGCGGTGTCGGTCGTCGTCGTGGGCGCGTTTCTTGCCGCCTCTACCGGGATCGTCGGCGCCACGGTCGTCACGATGGGCCTTCTGTCGCTGCCGACGATGCTCAGGAACAAGTACTCGCCGGAACTGGCGACCGGGGTCATCGCGGCCTCCGGTACGTTGGGCCAGATCATCCCGCCCTCCATCGTCATCGTGCTTCTGGGCACGCTGGCGGGCGATCTTTATGCCGCCGGACAGGAAATCCGCGCCAGCGCGGCGGGCTGTTCCGACGCGCTGACCTATCTCGGCGAAGCTGCGGTGCTGTCTGTCGGTACGCTGTTTCAGGCGGCGTTGCTGCCGGGGATCATGCTCGCCGGGATGTACGGGCTTTATGCCTTCGGCTACGCACTTCTCAACCCCGACAAAGCGCCGCCCGTCTCGCTGGAAGCCGTCGGCGGCGAGATCATCACCCGGTCCGAGGCGATCCGCTGGTTCGTGCTGGCGCCGGTCGGGATCATCGGCGGTGTGTTACTGGCCGGTCAGATCGGGATCGTCGGGTCGCAGAACCTGACAGTGGACAGCTTTACCGATGCCGGGCAGACCGCGTCTCTGCGGACACGGGTTTCTGAACAGTGCCAAGCCTCGATGATCGAACTGCACGGGCAGGAGGCATGGGACAAAGCCGTCGCCCAGCAGGCGGAGATCGATGCCGCGGGCGGCGTCCAGCAAAGCCACAAGCGCAGCGAAGAGGAACTCGCCCAGGCCCTGCAGGACAAGATCGCCGGGGCAGCGCCCGTCGGGACCGGGGTTGCCGTTCTCTTCACGCTGGCCGCGCTTGTTCTTGCACTGGCGCGCGGCGTTTCTCCCTCGGCCGATCCGAGGCCGCTGAT